>JANWUU010000350.1 GCA_025057735.1 Burkholderiaceae bacterium | reverse complement strand
CGACTTCACGATCGAGTTCTGGATCAAGGGCTTCGCGGCCGACAACCCGACTGCGCCCTGTACGCCCGGACAGTTGCCCAAAGACGCATGGATCGACGGGGCGATCGTGATCGACCGCGACGTGTTCGGCAACGGCGATTTTGGCGACTTCGGCGTCTCCCTGTTCGACGGACGCATCGCGGTCGGTGTTGCGCGCGGTGCCAGCGGCGCCACGCTGTGCGGCGCACGCGAGGTACTGGACGGCGCCTGGCACCACGTGGCGATTACGCGCCGGTGGAGCGACGGCGAGCTCCGGCTGTTCGTCGATGGTGTGCTGGACCGGCAGATTCCGGCCAATACCGGGACGAGCGGAAACGTCAGTTACAACGTCACGCGCGCGACGAACTTCCCGAACTCGGACCCGTTCCTGGTCCTGGGCGCGGAAAAGCACAGCCTGGGCGGCTACCGTTCCTTCAAGGGTTGGCTCGACGAACTGCGGATCTCGACGACGCTGCGCTACACGGGCAACTTCGCGCCGCCGCGCGTTCGCTTCCAGCCCGATGGCAACACGGCCGCGCTGTACCATTTCGACGAAGGCACGGGCACGACGATCGGCGATGCGGCCGGCGCCAGTCCCGGCCTTCTGAAACCCGGCGCCGCCGGCGCCGCCGCGCATTGGTCCCCCGAAACCCCCTTCTAGGACATCGATGAACGACACCGCCTGCGTGTCGGCGCTCGCGCACGTCGCGATCAAGGCCGACGATCTGGACACGACGATCGCGTTCTACGAGCGGGTGCTCGGCCTGCGGCAGGTGAGCCGCCCGCCGTTTCCATTCCCGGGCGCCTGGCTCGGCCCCGACGAGGACAACGCGATCGTGCATCTGTACGGCGGCAGCCGTGCGCAGGAGGCCGGCGGCGGCTATGCGCGGGGCACCGGCCGCGTCGATCACGTTTCGTTCTGGGCGCGCGGTTATCTCGCGCAGTGCGAGCGCTTCGCGCGCTTCGGCCTGCCGTACCGCGACCAGCGCCCGCCGCAGACCACGCTTGCCCAGCTTTTCGTCTACGACCCCAACGGCGTGCTGCTGGAACTGACCTACGACCTGCGCCGCGAGCCCGGGGCACCGGCGGCCGCGCGCGGGGGCGAGGCGCGCTTCGAGCCGGCGCGCTACGCGCAGTTCGCGGCGCGATGATCCGGCTCGGCGTCGATCTGGGCGGCACCAAGATCGAGATCGCCGCGCTGGACGAGGCCGGCCGCCTCCTGCTGCGGCGGCGCGTGCCGTCGCCCTCGACAAGCTACGAGGCCATCTTAGATGCGATCGTCGCGCTGGTCACCGACACCGAGCGGGCGCTCGGCACGCGCGGCACGCTCGGCATCGGCACGCCCGGTTCGCTGTCGCCCCGAGACGGCCGGCTGCGCAATGCCAACACGGTGTGCTTGAACGGCCGGCCGCTGCTGGCGGACCTGCAGGCGCGGCTGCAGCGCGAAATCCGGATGGCCAACGATGCCAATTGCTTTGCGCTGTCGGAAGCGCGCGACGGAGCGGCCGCCGGCGCGCGCGTGGTCTTCGCCGTGATCCTCGGCACCGGGGTGGGCGGCGGCATCGTCGTCGACGGGCGGGTGCTGGAAGGCGTCAACCGCATCGCCGGCGAGTGGGGCCACAACCCGCTGCCGACGCCCGAGCACGAGTATCTGCCGCCGCCGCCCTGCTACTGCGGCCGCGCCGGCTGCATCGAGACCTATCTGTCCGGCCCCGGGATGACCGCCGACCATCTGCGCCATACCGGCGAGCGGCTGCCGGCGCACGAGATTGCCGCGCGCGCCGATCCCGCCTGCCGCGCCACACTGGCGCGCTACTGCGAGCGGCTGGCGCGCGCGCTGGCCGGCGTGATCAACGTGCTCGATCCGGACGTGGTCGTGCTCGGCGGCGGCCTATCGAACATCGACGCCCTTTATGCCGAGGTGCCGCGGCGCTGGGTCCGCCACGTGTTCTCCGACGTCATCGCCACGCGCCTTCTGCGGCACCGCCATGGCGATTCCTCGGGCGTGCGCGGCGCGGCCATGCTCTGGCCGTAGGCCGCGGCCGCCGCAGGGCAGATGCGCCGATTCGTTTTAGAAAGCCAGACACAACACAAGTGTCAGGCCCTCAGCGGGTCGCCGGACTGCCGCGCCCGCCGGCCGCGCCTGACCATCTGCACCTGGCGACGTCGCGCCGCTCGGGCGCGAAGGCGGCACGTGGCCGAACGCGCGCTTGAGCCTGCCGAACAGCGCGGCGCCCTCGGCCACCGGCAGCGCCGCCGGTGGGTTGGCGAACCCATTGCACGCCGCCATCCCCCTCGGCCTTGCGCCACAGGGCCAGAGGCGCCGCATGGGACGTTGCGCGGCGACGGCCTGCGCTTGCGCCTGCACGGCGGTGGCTCGCGGCAGCCCTCATGCGGGCAGGAACAGGGCCGGGTCCACGGCCACGCCGTTTAGGTACACGGTGAAATGCAGGTGCGGCCCGGTGACGCGCCCCGTGGCACCCACCCGGCCGATGCGCGCCGCCGCCTCGACCGTGGCGCCCACCGCGGTGTCGATCTCGCTCAGGTGCGCGTACAGCGTCAGCAGCCCCTGCCCATGGTCGAGCACGACGGTGCGGCCGGCGAAGAAGTAATCGCCGCTGTCGATCACGCGCCCGGCAAGCGCCGCCACCACCGGGGTGCCGGTCGGCGCGGCGATGTCCATCCCGTTGTGCGGGCTGCGCGGCTGGCCGTTGAGCACCCGCCGCAGGCCAAAACTGGCGGTGCGAACGCCCTGCACTGGTGGCACCATCACCAGCGTCGTCGGCATGATCTCGCTGAAGGTCTGCAGCACGCGCTGCAAATGCTCGCGCTCGCGTGCGTGGCGCGCCAGGTCCTCCGCACTTAGATCGACATAGCCGGGCGCCACCTTCAGGTGCTGCTCGGCATACGCCTTGTGTTCGACGACGATCTGGACGCGCGCGGGCGCCGCGCCCTGATCGACCTCAAGCAGCAGGCGGCTGCCCGGCTTGGCCGCTAGTCCCACGCCGACGACGGCCACCCACTGGTCGCCGTCGCGCATCACCAGCACGCGCCGTTCGCCCAGGCGTGCACGCGGCATCTGCGCACTGTCACCCAGCGGGATGCGCGCCACGCCGCCGGGCCAGGCAACGACGCGGCGCGATGCGGACGACCCGGCCCGCGGGCCAAGTGTGGCCACCAGCGCCGCCAGCAGCACGGTGCGCCGATGCATGGCGCGGGCCCCTACCGCGCCACCGGCATCGTGAACTGCGCACCGCCGGCCAGCGATTGTGGCCAGCGCTGCATCACTGCTTTGGCGCGTGTATAAAAGCGCACGCCTTCCATGCCGTAGGCGTGCGTATCGCCAAACAGGCTCTGCTTCCAGCCGCCGAAGGCGTAGAACGCCATCGGCACTGGAATCGGCACGTTGACCCCCACCATGCCGGCCTGCACGCGCCGTACGAACTCACGCGCCGTGCCGCCGTCGGCGGTAAAAATGGCCGCACCGTTGCCGTATGGATGGGCGTTGACGAGCGCCAGTGCGGCCGCGAAGTCCGGCACGCGGACCACCGACAGGACGGGGCCGAAGATTTCCTCCTGATAGATGCGCATCGCCGGTTGCACCCGATCGAACAGGCAGGGGCCGAGGAAGAAACCGCGCTCGCGGCCCGGCACGCGCAGGGCGCGGCCGTCAACCAGCAGCTGCGCCCCCTCCCGGATACCATCCTCAACGTAGGCGAGGACGCGCTCGCGGTGTGCAGCCGTAATCAGCGGCCCCATTTCAGTGGCCGGATCCATGCCATCGCCGACCTTCAGCTGCCGCGTGCGCTCGGCCACGCGCGCCACGAGCGCATCGGCAATGTCGCCCACCGCCACGCACACCGACACCGCCATACAGCGCTCGCCGGCCGAGCCGTAGGCGGCGCCGACCAGCGCATCGGCGGCCTGTGTCAGGTCCGCATCCGGCATCACCACCAGATGGTTCTTCGCGCCGCCGAGCGCCTGCACGCGCTTGCCGTGCCGCGCGCCCTCGGCCATGACATACCGTGCCACCGCTGTGGAGCCGACGAAGCTCACCGCGGCCACCTGCGGATGCGCGAGCAGCGCATCGACCGCCACGCGGTCGCCCTGTACGACATTAAAGACCCCGTCGGGCAGTCCCGCCTGCTGCAGCAGCTCCGCCAGCAGCAGCGAGGGCGTCGGGTCGCGCTCCGAGGGCTTCAGCACGAAGGCGTTGCCGGCGGCAATCGCCAGCGGCGCCATCCACAGCGGCACCATGCAAGGGAAGTTAAACGGCGTAATACCTGCGCAGACGCCCAGCGGCTGTCGCAGCGAGAACTGGTCGATGCCGCTGGCCGCCTGCTCCGAATACTCGCCCTTCAGCAGGTGTGGAATGCCGCAGGCGAATTCCACCACCTCCAGCCCGCGCATCACCTCGCCCTGGGCGTCGGCGAACACCTTGCCGTGCTCGCGCGTGATGGCGCGCGCCAGCTCGTCGGCGTGCCGCTCCAGCAGCTCCTTGAAGCGGAACAGCACGCGCGCGCGCTTCACCGCCGGCGTATCGGCCCAGTGCGGATACGCCGCCGCCGCGGCGCGCACGGCCGCATCGACCGTCGCCGCATCGGCCAGCCGTACCCACGCGGTCACCTCGCCGCAAGCCGGGTCGAAGACCTCGGCGCGGCGCTCGCCGCCGGCCACCCGGCGCCCGCCGATGAAGTGGCCGATCTCGGCCACGGTCTGCTCGGATTTGCCCATCTGCGCCCGTCCGTTGTCCCGCCCGCGAATTGTGCTACTGCCGCGGCGGGCCGGGGTGCCGGCCGCGCGTGCCGGGCTACGATCGGGCATGGCCGCGCCGTTTTCGGACCTCACCCCCGAGGTCGTGCTCAACGCCGTCGACGCGCTGGGCCTTGCCACCAGCGGCACCCTGCTGCCGCTGAACAGCTACGAGAACCGCGTCTTCCAGATCGGCGTCGAGGATCCGGCGCTGCGCTTCGTGGTGGCCAAGTT
>JANWUU010000342.1 GCA_025057735.1 Burkholderiaceae bacterium | reverse complement strand
AGCTTCAGATCGCCGGCGGCCCACAGCAGCAACGCAAGGAAGGCGAGCGCGCCGCCGGCATAGCCGGCCAGCGCCCGCGCGCGCGGCAATCCCACGTCCTTGCGCAGCACGCGCAGCGGCGGCACCTCGCGCAGCTGCGCCAGCGGTGGCAACGCGAAGCCCGCCAGCAGCACCAGCCCGCAGGCCAACGCCTGCAGCGCCGGGGCCGCCGACGGCAGCGGCAACGCGGTCTGGATCAGACCCTTGAGTGCGTCCAGCAGCACGAAGTGCAGCGCGAAACCGGCCAGGGCCCCTACCACGCAGGCGGCCAGTCCGACGTAGGCGAACTCCAGCGCGAACAGGCGGAAGATCTCGCGTTGGGTGGCGCCCAGACAGCGCAGCATCGCGCAGGTGTCCAGATGGCGCAGCGAGAAGCGGCGCGCCGCCGCTGCCACCGCCACCGCGGCGATCATCGCCGCCAGCAGCGCGACCAGCGACAGGAACCGCTCGGCGCGCTGCAGCGTGCGCGCCATCTCAGGCCGTCCGCTGTCGAGCGTCTCCACCTGCTGGCCGCGCGCCAGCCGCGCGCGCAGCCAACCCGCGTACTCCCGTACGCTCGCCGGCGCACCCGCGACCAGCAATCGGTACGTCACGCGCGCACCGGGCTGGATCAGCTGCGTGGCAGGCAGGTCCGCCAGATTCAGCATCACGCGCGGCGCGAAGTTGATGAAGCCGGAGCCGCGGTCCGGCTCCAGCGCGATGTAGCCGCCGATGGCGAACGTCGCCTCGCCGAGCTTCAGCCGCCCATTGGGCGCAAGCGCCAGCGCGTGCGCGGTCTGCGCATCGATCCACACCGTGCCGGGCGCCGGCACACCGCGCACCGGCGCATCCGGTGCGCCGGGGCGATCCTGCAGGCGCAGCACGCCGCGCAGCGGATAGCCGTCGGAGACCGCCTTTACCGCCGCCAGCGCGTTGCGCTCCGCGTCATCGGCGTTTACGGCCATGCTCGGGAAGGTCACGGTCTGGGCAACCTGCAGTCCGGCCGCGCGCGCGCGTTCGAGCAGCGCTGACTCGATGGGCCGGTCGCTGGCGAGCACCAGATCGGCGGCGAGCAACTGCGCGGCATCGCGCTGCAACCCCAGCCGCAGGCGGTCGACGAAAAAGCCCACGCTGGCCACCGCCGCCACCGCCAGCGCCAGCGCCGCCGCCAGCAGACGCAGCTCGCCGGCGCGCCAGTGGCGCAGCGTCATCCGCAGGGCTTGTCGCAGCAGGTACAAAATCGGCATCGGGATTGCTCGAGGTTTCGGCGGGCGCGCAGTGCAGGCAGGTGCGCCGGCGGCAGGGCACCGCTTGCGGGACCGCGGCTACTTCGCCGGTACCTTGCCCAGCACACCCTCGACGTAGTAGTTCATCTCGTTCAGTTGCGCGTCGGTCAGCGTCTGCCCCCCCGCAGCCACCGCCTTGCCCTCGTTGGTGCGGATCGGGCCGGTGAACGGATGCAACGTGCCGGCGGCGATCGCCTTGCCTTGCGCGGCCACCCGCTCGGCGATCGTGGGCGGCACGTCGGCGGCAAGCGCCTCGAGCCGAATCGCCCCGTCGCCCATGCCCATCCACACGCTGCCGCTGCTCCAGCGTCCTTCGAGCGCTTCGCGCGTGCGGCGCACGTAGTACTCGCCCCAGTGATGGGTGACCGCCGCGATCTGCGCCCTCGGGCCGAACTTCGCCATGTCGGAGTGGTACGCGACCGCGCGCACGCCCTTTTCTTCCGCCGCCGCCACCACGGCGGTCGAATCGGTGTGATGGGTCAGTACGTCGGCCCCCTGCGCGATCAGCGCCAGCGCCGCATCGCGCTCGCGGCCCGGGTCGTACCAGGAGTTGGTCCAGATCACGCGCACCTGCGCCTTGGGGTTGACGCTGCGCGCGCCGAGCGTGTAGGCGTTGATCCCCTGCAGCACCTCGGGGATCGGAAACGCCGCCACGTAGCCGAGCGTGCCGCTGCGGCTCATCGCGCCGGCCACGATGCCGGCCAGGTAGCGCCCTTCGTAGAAGCGGATGTTGTAGTTGGCGACGTTCGGCGCCGTGCGGTAGCCGGTCGCATGCTCGAAGCGCGTGTCCGGGAACTCCTGCGCCACTTTGAGCGTCGGCTGCAGAAAACCGAACGAGGTGGCGAAAATCAGCCGGTTGCCCTGCGCCGCCAGATCGCGGATCACCCGCTCCGCGTCGGCGCCCTCGGGCACCTTGTCGACATAGGTCACTGCGACGCGATCGCCGAGCGCCGCCTGCACCTGCCGGCGACCGGCGTCGTGCTGGGCGGTCCAGCCGGCCTCACCGATCGGGCTCACGTACACGAAGGCGACCTTCATCGGCGCCGACGGCGTTGGCGACGGCGCCTGCGGCGCGCCCGCCTTCTGCGCCGGCGCGGTCTCGCGCCGGTCGCAACCCGCAACGGCGGCCAGCGCAGCCGCCGCGATCAAAGTCCTGCGTCTGATCGGCATCGGTTCTTTCCTTTTTGTTAGCGCCTGCGCCACGGGCAGACGCACGGCGCGATTATCGCCGCCGGCGTCAGCGGCCCGGGTAAAACGGTTTTCCGAGCGCCGCCGGCATGTCGGCGCGCAGCGCAAGCGGGCGCCGCGAGATCAGGATCAGCACGAAAATGGTGGCCAGATACGGCAGCATCGCCAGCCACTGGCTTGCGATCTGCACGCCGGCGCCCTGCAGGTAGAACTGCAGCATCGTGACGCCGCCGAAGAGGTACGCGCCCAGCAGCACGCGCAGCGGCCGCCAGGTCGCAAAGGCCGTCAGCGCCAGTGCGATCCAGCCGCGCCCTGCCGTCATGCCCTCGACCCACAGCGGCGTGTAGATCACCGACAGGTAGGCGCCCGCCAGGCCGCACAGCGCCCCGCCGGCCAGCACCGCGCCGAAGCGGATCGCACGGACCGGATAGCCGAGCGCATGCGCGGCCTCGGGCGCCTCGCCGACGGCGCGCAGCACCAGGCCGCTGCGCGTGCGCGTCAGCCACCCGGAGAGCGCCAGCGCCAGCAGCGGTGCCGCATAGACGAACGGGTGATGCTGGAACAGGGCCTGGCCGAGAAACGGCAGATCCGCCAGCAGCGGGATTTCGTACGCGGCGCGCGCAGCGAGCTTCTCCCGCGTATACGCGCTGCCGGCAAACGCCGACAGGCCCGCACCGAGCAGGGACAGCGCCAGCCCGGTCGCGTACTGGTTTGTGTTCAGCCCGATCGCCAGCGCTCCGAAGACCGCCGCCGCCAGCAGCCCCGCGCCAGCGCCGGCTGCAAACGCCAGCGCATCGCTGCCGGTGTGCAGTGCCACCGCAAAGCCTGCCAGCGCCGCCAGCAGCATCATGCCCTCCGCGCCGAGATTCACCACGCCGGCGCGTTCGTTGACCAGCAAACCCAGGGCGGCCACCGCCAGCACGGTGCCTGCATTCAGGGCCGTCGCCACCAGCAGTGCGAAGGTTTCCATCAGCTCTTCGCGGCGGCCAACGGCACGCGCCGCAGGCGGTAACGGACCAGCGTGTCGCAGGCAAGCAGCGCAAACAGCAGCAACCCCTGGAAGACGGCAGTCACCGCCTTCGGCAGACCAAGGCGCGACTGCGCAAGCTCCCCGCCCAGATAGAGCAGGCTCATCAGCCCCGCGGCGAACGCGATGCCCACGGGGTGCAGCCGGCCGACGAAGGCGACGATGATGGCGGCGAAGCCGTAACCGGCGGGCACGTGCGGCGTCAGTTGCCCGAGAGGACCGGCCGCTTCCAGCGCGCCCGCCAGCCCGGCCAGGGCGCCGGACAGCAGCAGCGTGGCCCAGATCGACGCCGACGCCGAAAAGCCGGCGTAGCGCGCCGCCTCGGGCGCGAGCCCGCCCACGCGCCAGCGCAGACCGGCGTGCAGCCGGAACAGCAACAGCCACACGAGCGGCACCGCCGCCAGCGCGAGCAGCGTGCCGGCATGCGTGCGGTAGCCGTCGAACAGGCGCGGCACGCGCGCGGCCTCGGCGAAGGTCACGGTCTGCGGGAAGTTGAAACCCTGGGGGTCCTTCCACGGGCCGTAAACGAGGTAAGCAAGCAGCAGCTCTGCGACGTAGACCAGCATCAGGCTGACCAGGATCTCGTTGGCGTGGAAACGGTCGCGCGCCAGCGCGGTCAGCGCCGCCCAGGCCGCGCCGCCGGCGGCACCGGCCAGCAGCACCGCGAGCACCCAGGCGCGGCTGCTGTGCGCATCCGCCTGCATCGCCACCGCCGCCGCACAGATCGCGCCGAGCACGAACTGGCCTTCCGCGCCGATGTTCCAGACGTTGGCGCGAAAGCAGACCGCAAGCCCGAGTGCAATCAGCACCAGCGGCGTGGCTTTCAGCGCCAGCTCCGACAGCGCCCGTGCATCGCGCAGCGGCTCGACGAAGAAAAGCTGCAGGCCCCGCCACGGATCCT
>JANWUU010000142.1 GCA_025057735.1 Burkholderiaceae bacterium | reverse complement strand
AAGGTCAGGGGGCGGCTGACGCCCGAGCGCGAGCACGCTGCGATCCGGTCCCTGCGGCACCTGCCGGCGGCGGTGCAGAGCGTGCTGGCGCTGGAGCCGGCGATCATCGCCTGGAGCGAGACCTTCGCGCGCAAGGAACATGCGCTCTTTCTCGGCCGCGGCCTGCACTACCCAATCGCGCTGGAGGGGGCGCTGAAGCTCAAGGAGATCAGCTACATCCACGCCGAGGCCTATCCGGCCGGCGAGCTCAAGCACGGGCCGCTTGCGCTCGTCACCGAGGCGATGCCGGTGGTGACGGTGGCGCCCAATGATGCCCTGCTGGAAAAACTGAAGAGCAACATGCAGGAAGTGCGCGCGCGCGGCGGCCAGCTGTACGTGTTCGCCGCCGCCGACACGCGCATCGAATCGAGCGCCGGGGTGCATGTCATCCGCCTGCCGGAGCATTACGGCGATCTGTCGCCGATCCTGCACGTCGTGCCGCTGCAACTGCTCGCCTATCACACGGCGGTGGCGCGCGGCACCGATGTGGACAAGCCGCGCAACCTCGCGAAAAGCGTGACGGTCGAGTGAGGCTAGCGGCCGGCGGCAGCGCACGCTGACCGCGCGGGGCAACGTCAAGGCGGCTGGCGCGGCAGGCACCCCAGACTCGCGACCCACGACCGCAACCGCAGCCGTGGACCGCGAGGCGTTGCGTGACGGCTGCCTGCGCCTTCGCCGGCACGGCCGAGCGGCTTATGGCGATCGACGGCGTATTCTTAGCGTGGCGCGCCGGAGGGGGCGATGTGTGGACGCTACGACCTGTCCGACAACCCGGCCGCGATCCGGGCCAGGTTCGCGGTGCCCGAAGTGCCGCCGTTTGCGCCGAATGCCGACGTCCGGCCGACGCAGCTCGCGCCGATCGTGCGCATGGACCGCGCCGGCAGCGGGCGCGAGTGCGTGCTCGCGCGCTGGGGGCTGGTGCCCTCGTGGGCCAAGGACCTCTCCTTCGGCGCGCACTGCATCAACGCACGCGCCGAGACGGTAGCGCGCACGCCGGCCTTCCGCGCCGCCTACCGAGCGCGTCGCTGCCTGGTCCCGGTCAACGCCTTCTATGAATGGAGCGGCCCCAAGGGCCACCGCACCAAATGGCGCATCACGGTGAAGGACGAACCGCTGTTCGCGCTGGCGGGTCTGTGGGAATCCTGGCGCGACCCGCAGCGTGCGCAGCCCGTGCAAACGTTCACGATCGTGACTACGCGCGCCAACGAGGTGCTGGCGCACCTGCACGACCGCATGCCGGTGATCGTCGCGCCGGAGCATTACGCGCGCTGGCTGGAGGCCAGCGCGGACGCCGCCGACCTGCTCGCGCCGCTGGCCGGCGAGCGCATCCGCTTCACGCCCGGCTGACGCGGGCGTGCACGGCGCGGCCTCAGTGCCAGAGGCCGCGGCGCTCGACCTCGCGGATGCGGCGCTCCAGGTCGAAGACGTCGGTGGCTTCCGACAGGTAGCGCTCCACCGCCGTCATCCGCGCCATTTGCCAGCGGTCCTTCATCCAGCTGGCCAGTTTCGGGAACATGCGCCGCAGCACCTCCGCGCGGCGCTCCGCGAGCGCCTGCCGTTCGGCGGGGCCAAGGCGGTCCGCCGCACGTCGCGCTTTCGGCGCCGCGTGGATCAGCCCGTCGCCTTCGTACAGCCAGGTTCCGGTCGCCATTGCAAAACTCCTACAGTCGCGATACCGAGATTGTGCACTGCAATAGGCGGAATTTCCACCCGAATGCCGGCATGGCAATCCTTTTCTTTCCAACACTTAGAGTGTCTCCTCGGTGGCCGACCGAGACGGAGTTTGTGCCATGCAACCTGCAGGGTGGCGCCGCAGCCGGCGGCGTCCCAGGCCAACGCGAAGTTGACGTTAACGTCAACTAAACCTAGATTCGACCGCGCCAGCCCGGCCCGCCCCGTCGCTGCGGGAGTCCGCCATGACCGATCTGTCCGAAGCCCGCAAACTCGCGGCGTATCGACCGACGCACAAGGTGCGTTTCGTGACCGCCGCCGCCCTCTTCGACGGCCACGACGCCAGCATCAACATCATGCGGCGCATCCT
>JANWUU010000118.1 GCA_025057735.1 Burkholderiaceae bacterium | reverse complement strand
GGCGGCCGGCGCCTTCTGCGGCGTCGCCGGCGCCAGCCCACCGGCAGCACGCGCCTCGGCGATGCTTGCCTCCACGGTGCGCGCGAATTCCGAGTCGGCTGGCAACACCGCGCGCAGCCGTTCCCAGTACCTTAGCGCGGCTGCATAGTCCTTGCGGTCGAACGCCTCGCTGCCGGCCATCGCCAGCGCTTTCGGATGGTTCGGATCGATCGCCAGCGCCTGCTGCACCAGTTCGAGCGGACGGCCGCTCAAGCGGCGGCCGGCGCGCATCGCCAGGGCATCGGCATAGTCGGCCAGCACCCCCGGTTCGTTGGGCAGCCGCTGCGCCAGATGCTCGTAGGCCCGCACGGCCTCCTCGTAGCGCTGCAGCAGGAAGTAGCTGCGGGCCAGCATCGCCCAGCCTTCGAGGTTTTCCGGCTCGTCCTGCAGCCGCTGCGCCAGGCGCGCCACCATCGCTTCGATTTCCTGCGGCGTCGGTTGGGCCGAATGGGCTACGGGCGCGCGCGCCTGCGGATCGAGCGCCGCCGGCTCGCCCAGCAGCAGGTACAGCGCCACCGCCGCCACCGGCAGCGCGGCGCCGAGCGCGGCCGCGAGCGTGCGCCCGCCGGATGCAGCCGGCGCCGGCGCCGCGGCCGCCTCGGTCTCCTCGAGCACGCGGCGCTGCAGTTCCGCCTTGGCTTCTTCGTATTCGGCCGGCGCCAGGGCGCCGCGCTGACGCTCCGCCTCCAGATCCGCCAGTTGGCTGCGCAGGATCGCCAGGTTGCTCTGCGTGCGGTCGGCGGAGGCGGCGCGCGGCGCGCGCGCCCACAGCGGCCGCAGGGTCCAGCCCACGGCCACCGCCAGCGCGAGCGCGGCGCAGACGACGAAGGCGATCACGTTCGCTCGGACTCCGCGCCGGTGAGCAGCCGTTGCGCGCGCGCGCGCTCCTCGGCCGACAGTTCGGCGGCCGCCCGGCGGCGCGCCCGCAGCAGGCGCACGACCACCAGGGCGCCGGCGGCGAGCAGCAGCGCGGGCCCCAGCCACAGCAGCGCGGTGGTCGTCTTGAACGGCGGCCGATACAGCACGAAATCGCCGTAGCGCGCCGTCATGAAGGCGATGATCTCTTCGTCGCTCTTACCGGCGGCGATCTGCTCGCGCAGCTTGTTGCGCAGGTCCTTGGCGAGATCGGCGTTCGAATCGGCGATCGACTGGTTCTGGCACACCAGGCAGCGCAACTGCGCGGCCAGCCGCACCTCGCGTGCCGCCGCCACCGGATCGTCCGCGGTCGGCTGCGCCGGATTGGCGCCCGCGCCCCCGAGCGCGAGCCCGCACAGCAGCGCCAACAGCAGACGCGACAGCGTCGTCACGATGTCTGCAGCTCCCGCAATAGCGGCACGATTTTCCGCTCCATGACCTCGGGCGTGACCGGCCCGATGTGCTTGAGGCGGATCACGCCGGCGCGGTCGATCACGAACGTCTCCGGCACACCGTAGACGCCGTATTCGATGCCGATCGCGCCGTCGCGGTCCACCACCGTCACGGCGTAGGGATTGCCGAGCTCGCGCAGGAAGCGGTTGGCGTTCGCCGGGTCGTCCTTGTAGTTCAGCCCCACCAGCGGCGCACGGCGCTCGCGCGCGAAGGCGTTCCACAGCGGATGCTCCTCGCGACAGGGCGCGCACCACGACGCCCACACGTTGAGCACCCACACCTGGCCGCGCATGTCGGCCGTGGAAAACACGCGCCCGCCATCGAGTGTGGCGCGCTCGAAGGCAGGCGCGGGCTTGCCGATCAGGGGCGAGGGCACCTCGCGCGGGTTCAGCCACAGCCCGCGCAGCAGGAAACCGGCCAGCACGACGAAGGCGGCCAGCGGCAGCACGAACAGCAGCCTGCGGCGCGTCATGGGCAAAGCGCCCCCGCCGTCGTACTCGGCGTCGAGCGCCCTTCGGCGCGCCGCGCGGCAGGCCCACGCATCATGCCGGCTGCACCGCGGCGGCGGTGTCGCGCTGCGCGGCCGTGCGGTAGCGCCGGTCGCTGGCGGCCAGCAGCCCGCCGAGCGCCATCAGCACGCAGCCGCCCCAGATCCAGGTGACGAAGGGCTTGTAGTAGACACGCAGCGTCCAAGCGCCGCTGTCGTCCACCGGTTCGCCGAGCGACACGTACAGATCGCCGAAAAACCCGGAGCGGATCGCCGCCTCGGTCATCGGCATCTGCGACTGCGCGAAATACACGCGCTTCTCCGGCTGCAGCAAGGCGAACGGCTTGCCGCGCCGGTCCACCTCCACGGTGCCGCGCACGGCGCGGTAGTTCGGGCCGTTTGCCTCGCGCACGCCGAGGAAGCGGAACGTGTAGTCGTGCACCGCCAGCACGTCGCCCACCGCCATCTTGACGTCGCGCTCGATCTCGTAGCCTTTGACGGTCGTGACCCCGACCACGAACCCCGCCACCCCAAGGTGCG
>JANWUU010000095.1 GCA_025057735.1 Burkholderiaceae bacterium | reverse complement strand
GTCACGGCGCACCGCCCGGCGCACCTCGCGCACGTCGTAGCGCGGATCGATCAGCGGCTTGCCGCGCAGGGCGATGACGCCGCGCGCCCGATGCCGGGCGAGCAGCTCGCGCAGCGCGAGGTCGACGACCTCGCGCTTGCTACTGGCGCCGGTGGCGCGCATCGCCTCGGCAACGAGCCGGTCATCGAGCACGATGTTGGTTCGCACAGACACCTCCTGATGTGTATGGTAGCTCACGCCCCGAGCGGCGCGCGGGGCTTTCCGAGAGGCGATCGATGAGGGACGACACGGCTTCCTGCGCGCTCAACCCCGGCGTGCTGTACCAGACGGGCTACGACCTCGCCGAGCGCGTGCTGGCCGCGGGCAAGGCCGCGCGGCCCTTCGATCGACGGCCGCAGCGCCGCTGGCGCGACTCGCGCACCGGCGAGGCCGAATGGCTGACCACCGATCCCGCACAGCTCGAAACCTCGCCCCGGCAGCGGACGGACACCCTCTGGGCACGCGTGGCATCGAAGCGCCCCGCCTGGTCGCGCAACGGCGAATACCTCGACGCGCTGTCCGCGCTCAAGCGGTTGTGGCCGACGCTGTTCGCGGACGAAATTGGCCGCGCCACCGGCCGGGCGGTCGGACGATTCGTTGCCTCGACGCACGCGATGGCGCGGGCGCGCGACCTCGTCCGCTTACTCGAGCACGGCGCTTGGGCGGCCCCTGGCTTCGACGATGCGTGCAGACAGCAGCAGGCCAAGCCGGTCGCACGGCCTTGCCTGTTTATGCAGCGACATGGCGCGAACCGGGTGCTCGCCGATGCCAAACGGATCCCGGGTCTGCTCGACGCCGCGCGCGAGGCCGAAGACGACGCCGCGCTGGCGCGCGCCGAGCAGTTGATCCGCCGCCCGCTCGCCTCGGCTTATGGCAAGCGAGAAGACATTGCTCTCGAGACCTCTTACGGACTGTTGATAACGGACGGCCACCGCCTGGGCGCGATTCTTTCCGGCGATACGGTCACGGCCGTCACCCTCTGCGGCAGACGGCAATCCGGACGTGCGCAACGCGCTTGCGCACGGCACGCGGCCGACGTATCGACCGCACGAACAGCTGCTGCAGAACCCGCGCCGCCTGCACGGCGAGCTGAAGGCCACGCTCGATCGCCTGACGAACACGCCCTGACAAGCTTGTCGTTTTCCCCCGCGTCGTCCTGCCGAAGGAGACTGAACCGATGCCTGAATCCGCTTCTGCCTCTGCCGCAGCCCACGGCCTGCCGTCTGCCGACGTACCGATGCAGCAACTGCACTTGACCCTAACGTTCTTGACGCCGGCGTTCTTGGGCGACGCGGAACAGAACGCGCGTTGGCGTACGCCGCCGTTGAAGCATTTGCTACGGCGCTGGTGGCGCGTGGTCCACTACGCCAAGCGGGACCCAAAACAGGCGGCGTTCGACGTGCTTGCCATGCGGCGCGCCGAGGGCCGCTTGTTTGGCCATGCCTGGTTGGAGGATGACGACCTTGAGGATGCGGCCGGTCGCCGCCGTCTGACCGCTGCGCGCCGCAGCCTGGTGCGCCTGCGTCTGTGGCCGGCCCTTGAGGCGGACGATCTGGCAGCAGTCTGGCGCGGCGGTGGCAAAAGCGGCGTGGCGCCTCTGGAGAGCAATTTGTCGACGAGTCATGCCTGGTTCGGCTTGATCCAGCGCGGTGGCGGATTGCCTGACCGTCAGCGCATCGAGGCCAACCAGGCACGCCGGCTTTCCCTCGCGTTTCCGCGACCGTTCGACGAGGACCTGCGCCGTACGCTGGCGTTGATCCACGGTTTCGGCACCGTCGGATCGCGCAGCCGCGGCGGCTGGGGATCGGTGGCGTTGCACGCGGCTGATCGCGCGCAGGCGTTCGTGATGTTCACAGCACAAGCGCTTCGACCCTACTGTGAGCCGCTGGCTCGCTGCCTGCAGCGCGACTGGATGGCGGCTTTCGCGTGTGACCCCGATGGCAGGCCATGGGTGTGGCGGAGCGCGGAGCGCTTCGGCAGCTGGCACGACGCATTGCGGCTGAGTGCGACCTTGCGCCGCGAGCTGCGAACCTCACTGCGCGGGCAGCCCGATCTGCGGGCAGCGCTCGGCTTCGCCGGCGACGGCCGCATGGCAAGCCCACTGCATTGGAAGGTCTTGACCGACGGATCGAAATGGGTACTGCAGGTCGCTGCGATGCCGCACGCCGTTCCCGTAGAAGCACGCAATGCGCTTTCGGTGACCAACTTGGACGCTGCGTGGAAGACGGTGCGCGCGTTTCTCGACAAAAAACTGAAACGCATCGACTAAGAGACTTGGCCCGACGACACGAAAGAGAGATGCCATGACGGATGATCTGCGATCACAGGCCCGGCTGGCGGCGCGCTTGCATGACCCGCCGGAGAAGGCGTTGATCCTGCTGCGCACGCGCGAGGGGCACGAGGCTGGCACCGTGCGCACGTTGCTCGAAGAAGTGTTCCCGCAGGGCGTGCTGCCGACGGTCGAGGAGGCTGTCCGGCGCGCCGACCACTGGGCCGCGGCGGCCGACCGAGCCGCCTTTCCGAAAGCGGGGGGCGATGGCCGTTACCCCGCTTGGCAGCAGGTCGTCTTCGCCGACGACCCGGTGCTGATCCATCCGCTCACCGGACAGCGGCATCGGCTGCCGCCGATTTCCGACGATGTGCAGGCGGCGCACGCGCAAGCGCTCGGCACCGATCACCTGCGCGCACTGATCCAGCGCGACGGCGCGGGCAACGTCGATCATCACCGCAGCGCGCTTGCGATCTGGCGCTTCGGCCCTGAACTGCGCGGCGACTTGGCCGAACTCTGGCGCCTGCTGCCCGCGGACAGCCGTGTACCGGATCACACGATCCACGACCATCTCGATCTGACCGCGGCCTTTGCCGGCGCTTTCGCGGCCGATCCGCAAGGCGGCCCCGCGCTGATGGCGGTTTCACTGGGGCCCGTGCAGGACTTCATCGCCGCGGCGCGTTCTACGTCCGATCTGTGGGCGGGCTCGCATTTGCTGGCGCGCCTGTCCTGGGAGGCGATGCGCGTCATCTGCGAGCGCTGCGGCCCGGAGGCGATCCTGTTTCCGCGCCTGCGCGGTGTGCCGCAGGTCGATCTCTGGCTGTTGCGCGAGCAAGGGCTGCCGGTGAACTTGTTCAACGGCTGCGAATGGCGCACTCGGGGCACCGATGCGAATCCGCTGTTTGCCGCGGCCTTGCCGAACCGCTTCACTGCCCTGGTGCCGGCC
>JANWUU010000048.1 GCA_025057735.1 Burkholderiaceae bacterium | reverse complement strand
TGCGCCCGGCCACCGGCCCGCATTTCGATGCCAGCGCCGAGACGATCCGCCTCGGCAGCCGTGTCGCCAGCACGCGCATGGACATGCACGACGCCGAGGGACGTCTGGTGGCCGCCGGCGCGGCGGCCTACATCGTCAGCTGACGGCCGCGCTTAAACCTGCAGTGCGAAGTTGCTGCCGAAGCTGTCGTACAGGATGTTGAAGACCCAGCCGATGGCACGGGCGCCGTCGGCCGCGTTGGGGGCCGCCGACGTGCCGCCCGCCTCTTTGACCGGCACCATCGTTCGCTGGGCGGCGTCAAAGCGATATACGCCGGTGACGTAAATGGCCTCGTTGGCGCTGACGAACGAATAACACGTGTTGGCGATCACCGGTTGTTCCGGTGCCGGCTGCCCGAGCGCGCGGGCGGCGATGGCGGCCGCGCACACCTTGCCGGTCTGGTTGGCCATATGACCGGACTTCGGCATGCCCGGCGCCGAGGCAATCGCGTCGCCGATGACGTGCACGCCCGGCACCAGCGCCGACTCGTAGGTGCGGAAATCGACCGCGCACCAGTTGGCGCCGCGTTCCGCGAGCCCGGCGCGGCGCAACAGGGCCGGCGCCCGCTGCGGCGGGATCACGTTGATCACGTCGGCGCGCACCGTGCCGACGCCGCGCATCTCCAGCAGGCGGCCACGGTCGCCGACGCGCAGCAGCTCCGCGTTCGGCTCGTACGCGATCATGCCACCGTACTGTTTCCATACGGCGCGGAACAAGTCGCGCTTGGACTGGATGTCGGCATTGCTGTCGAAGACCAGCAGCTTCGCTTTCGGGTTGTAACGCTGCAGGAAATGCGCGATCAGGCTGACGCGTTCGTAGGGGCCCGGCGGGCAGCGATACGGCGCCTTCGGGATGTGCAGTGCGACCACTCCCCCCTCGCGCATGCCTTCGATGCGCTTGCGCAGCTCCCAGATCTGCTGCGATCCGCCGCGCCATGCGTGCAGCACCTCGCCGCTGTCCAGCGCGGCGGCCAAGCCCTCCACGCCCTGGTCGTCGAACTCGATGCCTGGCGCCAGCACCAGCCGGTCCCAGGAAAGGGGCGCACCGCTGTCCAGCCGCAGGCTGCGCGCGGACGTATCGATCGCCACGGCGCGCGCGCGCAGCACGCGCACGCCGTACGCGCTGGCGAGCGCCGCGTAGTCGCGCGCCAGGTCGCGCAGATAGAAAGACCCGGCCAGCAGACGGTTCGACCCGGGACAGGCCACGTAGGTGCTCTGCGGCTCGACCAGCGTGACCTCGACTCGCGGCGCCCACTGCCGCAGGTACCGCGCGCAGGTGGCGCCGCCGAAACCGCCGCCGACCACGACCACTTTCAGCGCCGGCTGCGCGCGCACCACCCATGGCGCGGCGCAGGTCGCCAGCGCTGCGGCGAGCAATTGCCGCCGGCTGCGCCGATGCGTCGCCGCTTTCATTTGGAGGACGGCGCTTTCGCGCGCGCGAACTCGGCGGCGATCGCGCGCAGCTCCTCGTCGGAGTAACCCCGCATGTGGCGGTTCATCACCGTTCCGCTGCGGCGGTCGTATTTGAAATCAAGCATGATCTTCGCCAGCTCCTCGGCCGGCCGGCCGTTAAGCGGCGGAATCCCCGCGATCGAAGCGCCGTCCGGCCCATGGCAAGCGTTGCAGGACGCGGCCATCATCGCGCTGCGCAGCGATGCCGGCTGCGCCGCAGCACCTCCGCATCCGACAGCCGCCAGGGCCGCCATCACGACCCCGAACCTGCCCAGCGATCCAGACCGTGCGTTCGGAGGCACGCGTCGCCTCGCCCTCATGCGCGGCCGACTGTACGCCGATTCACAGCGTCGAGCAAACCGTGTAGACCTGCGCCTCGTTGTACGCGGTGGCGGCGCCCGCCGGCGCGACATTGCCCGCGCCCTGCGTGGCCCGGACGTTGCCGCTCGCCGGGTTGCCGTCGTCGATCTGCGTGTCGATCGC
>JANWUU010000038.1 GCA_025057735.1 Burkholderiaceae bacterium | reverse complement strand
GCCCCGCGCTTTCCGGAGGGCATCTTCGAGATCGACTTCGCCGGCTACCGGATGCCGATCATCACGTCGGCGGCCCTGGCCGCAGAGGTGCTCGACGAGCGGCGCTTTCGCAAGACCATCGGCGCGCCGCTTTCCAGCCTGCGGCCGCTGGCGGGCGACGGGCTGTTCACCGCCGAGGGCGACGAACCCAACTGGGAACTGGCGCACCGCATCCTGGTGCCGGCCTTCTCCCAGCGCGCGCGCCGGCAGTATCTGGCGCCGATGCTGGCGGTCGCCGGCGAGCTGCTCGCGCACTGGCGCGCGCGCGCCGGCCAGTGGCTGGACGTCTCCGAGCAGATGACGCGGCTGACGCTCGATACGATCGCGCTGGCCGGATTCGATTACCGCTTCGATTCCTTCGCGCGCCGCGAGCCGCATCCGTTCGTCGCCGCGATGGTGCGCGTGCTGGCGGAGGCGATGCGCCGCGCCGCGCAGCCGCGCTTCGCGCGCTACTGGCGATGGGCGGCGCGCCGGCGCTTCCAGCGCGACGTCGCCTTTCTGCATGGCATCGTCGACGAGGTCATCCGCACACGGCGGCAGAAGCCGGCGCCGGTGCGCGATCTGCTCGCACTGATGCTGGAAGGCCGCGATCCAAAGACCGGCGCGCAGCTCGCGGACGAAAACATCCGCTACCAGGTGATCACCTTTCTCATCGCCGGTCATGAGACGACGAGCGGCCTGCTGTCGTTCGCGCTGTATTTCCTGACGCGGAAGCCGGCCGTGCTGGCGCGCGCGCGCGAGGAGGCGCTCTCCGTTCTCGCCGGCCGCGCGGCACCCGAGTACGAAGACCTCGATCGGTTGCTCTACATCGAACAGGTGCTGGAGGAGTCGCTGCGGCTGTGGCCCACTGCGCCGGCCTTTCATGTGGCGCCGTATCGCGACGAGATAATCGGCGGCCGCTGGCGGATCGCGGCCGATCAGCGCGTCACGGTGCTGCTGCCGGCCCTGCACCGCGACCCGGCCGTGTGGGAGGCGCCGGACCGCTTCGATCCCGAGCGCTTTGCGCCGGCGCGCCGCGCGCGCATCCCGCGCCATGCGTACCGGCCGTTCGGCAATGGTGCGCGTGCCTGCATCGGCCAGCAGTTCGCGATGATGGAGGCTAAGCTAGCGCTTGCGCTGCTGCTGACCCACTTCGAGCTTGAGGCAGAGCCCGGCTATCGGCTGCGTGTGGCGGAGACGCTGACGCTGAAGCCGGAAGGCTTTCGGATACGGGTGCGGCCGCTGCGGTAAGGCGCTAGGCTGCTGGCGGCGTCGGGCCTGCGTGCCGCGCCTCGTGGTCAAGCAGCCAGCGCTTGCGCGCCAGGCCGGCGGAGAAGCCCGTCAGCGAGCCATCGGCGCCGATCACCCGATGGCAAGGCACAAGGATCGGCAGCGGGTTGGCGCCATTGGCCATGCCAACTGCGCGCGCCGCGGTCGGCCGCCCGATATGGCGCGCGAGCGCCGCATAGCTGATCGTGGCGCCGTACGGCACCGACTGCAGCGCCGCCCACACCTGACGCTGAAACGCTGTGCCGCGCGGCGCAAGCGGCAAGTCGAATGCAGTGCGCGCGCCGGCAAAATATTCGGCGAGTTGCTGGCTTGCCGCCGCAAGCAGCGCATCTGCTGCCGGCACGGCATGCTTCGGAACGGCTCCGAGCAAATCCACGGCGATTAGCGCGCGCCCATCGCCGACCAGCGTCAGCAGCCCGAGCGGGCTAGCAAGCTGGGTGTAACGGAGGTTCATACACGCTGCGTCGCGCCAATGCAGGGTCCTTGCGCAGCTTACGCTGCCAGCAAGGCCGCTTAAAGTTTTGCAGACGGCAGCGCGCGGCTACGCCGCGCCGACGGGCCTGGATCCACATGAGCGCCGACCATCGAACCCATAGCCATCATAGGGGCTCTTGCCGTCTTAGCAACCGCTTGCGCTGATACGATCGCCGCCATTTGCTACGCATGCACGCGACTTCGATGGACCGCAACGCATCTACTGCTGCTGACAAGGCGCTAGAGCCGGTATCGGCGCGCATCCGCGCGCGCCTGCGCGCTGCCGGCCGCCGGTACCACGCAAACGACAATATCGCCGAGTTCATCGCTCCCGGTGAGCTGGAAGCCCTGCAGCGTGAGGTTGAGGCCAAGGTGCAGGCGCTGCTGGAGTCCATGGTGATCGACACCGAAAGCGACCATAACACGCAGGGCACGGCCGCGCGCGTCGCCCGCATGTACCTGCAGGAGGTGTTCCGCGGCCGCTATGTGCCAGAGCCGCCGGTCACTGAGTTTCCGAACGTCGAGCGCTTAAACGAGCTGATGATCATCGGGCCGGTGACGGTGCGCAGCGCCTGTTCGCACCACCTGTGCCCGATCATCGGCCGGGTGTGGATCGGCGTGCTGCCCAACGAGAAATCGAACCTGATCGGGCTGTCCAAGTATGCGCGGCTGGTGGGCTGGATCATGACGCGGCCGCAGATCCAGGAGGAGGCGGTCACGCAGGTGGCCGACCTGCTGGAGGAGAAACTGGCGCCGGACGGCCTGGCGGTGGTGATGGAAGCCGACCACTACTGCATGATCTGGCGCGGCGTCAAAGACATGGAATCGAAGATGATCAACAGCGTGATGCGCGGCCAGTTCCTGACCAACCCGCCGCTGCGGCGCGAATTCC
>JANWUU010000425.1 GCA_025057735.1 Burkholderiaceae bacterium | reverse complement strand
GGCTGCGCGCGCTCCGCCGCCCGGATCTGCTCGCCGGCCGATAGCGGGTTCGCGTGGCCGTAGCACCCCGGCCAGTCCGGACACCCCAGACCCGAGTCGGTCAGGCGCGTGAAACCGCCGAACATGATCAAATCGAGGGTTAAAAATGCGGTCACCCAGGCGAGCTTGCGGAACTTGTCCGGCGCGCGCGAGCGCCACACGTACAAGAGCGGAAGGGCAGCGAGCGCACCGGCCTTCAGCGCGAGCAGCAGCAACGTCTCCATCGGCCCTCTGTCACCCAATGCGTGAGACGCGCAGCAGTTTCTCGAGATCCTTTTTCATGCGGCTCGGATCCGCCGCCGGCGGCCAGCGCAGCATCAGGTTGCCGAGCGGATCAATGAGCCACACGTGATCGTGCAGACGCGCCGCGCCGCCGGACGGCAGCGCGAGAAACGCGGCGACCTGGTCGGGCTCGGCGAACAGGAAGCGGGTGCCTTCGTACTCGTGCAGCAGCAACGTCGACGGCGGCTCGCGATCAAGGATCAAAAATACCCGCTGCACCCGTTCGCGCTCCTTGCCGGTCGCCAGGCGCACCTGGCGCATGTTCCAGAGTTTCCTCTGGCACGGCTCGTCGCAGCGGCCCGAGTCGGCCATCACCATGACCCAGCCGCCGCGCAGGGCGGCGCTGTCCACCGCGGTGCCATCCAGCGCGCGCAGCGCCAGCGCCGGCAGGGGCCGCTGCGGCTGCACCAGATCGCCATAGTTGGTGCGCGCACTCGGCGGCGCGACGAAGTAAAAGAAGTACGCGGCGAGCACGGGCGCCGCGCAGACCGCGAGAATCGCGTACAACACCCGATAGCGACGCCAGTGTGAGGCGGCGGCAAGGCTGTCGCTCGGCTCGCTCATGATGGCGTCCGCCAAGCGGCGCGCGTCGCGCGCCAGCCGAAGAAGACGGCGAGCGCCGCGATCAGGGCCGCCAATGAATACCACTGCAGCGCATATCCCCGATGCTTGTCCACGCCAGTGGCCGGCGGCGGCCAGTCGCGCACCAAGCCATCGGGCAGCGGCGAAAGCTGCTGCAGGATGGCAGGCGCCAGCGGCAGGGGCAGGCGCACCCGCAGTTCCTCGGGATCCAGATTCTGCCGGATCCGGCTTTCCCGCTCGGTCGCGCCAAGTTCGGGGCGGCGCGCGAGCGCGTCGACCAGCAGGGCGTCGATCTCGACGGTGTCCGCCGGCAAGTCCACGCGCGGAAGGCGCGTGCGGTCCGCGATGTCGCGCGGCGCCCAGCCGCGTAGCACCAGGATCGCCGCATCGGGCAGGGCAAGCGGGGTGACGACGTAGAAACCGGCGCGGCCTGCCAGCGTGCGGTTCTCAAGGAAGACCGTGTGTTCGTGCAGGAACCGCCCCTGCACGCGCACGCGCCGCGGCGTGCGCACGCTGGCCGCCGCAAGCTGCGCCCCGGTGCGGATTTCGACCGGCGGCGCCGCCAGCGCCGCCTCGTAGGACTGCTGCAGTTCGCGCTTGCCCTCGGCGCGCCGCAGCTGCCAGTTGCCGAGCAGCACCGCCACGGCGGCGCTGACAACGGCCGCCGTCAAGGCGATCGCCACCCGCGCCCGACTCGGCGGCGCCCCAGCTACCGGTGCCATAATGGGTCGCACGGGAAGTGGCCGGTCATGAAGGTCTTCATCGGCATCGCATTTGCGGGCATTCTGGCCGCGCTGGGTTCCGCCCTGCTCTTCCTGCTGCGCGACAAGGGTACGACCAACCGCACGGTCAACGCGCTGACGGTGCGCGTGGCGCTGTCGGTCACGTTGCTCGCCATCATCTGGTTCAGTTGGTGGATGGGGTGGATACACCCGCGGAGCTATTGAACGCCACCCGCGCCCGCGCAAGCATAG
>JANWUU010000409.1 GCA_025057735.1 Burkholderiaceae bacterium | reverse complement strand
CGTGATCGACTCGGTGGCGGCGCTGACGCCGAAGGCGGAAATCGAGGGCGAGATGGGCGACGCCTTGCCCGGCCTGCAGGCGCGCCTGATGAGCCAGGCGCTGCGCAAACTGACCGCCACGATCAAGCGCACCAACTGCCTGGTGATCTTCATCAACCAGATCCGCATGAAGATCGGCGTCATGTTCGGCAACCCCGAGACCACCACCGGCGGCAATGCGCTGAAGTTCTACGCCTCGGTGCGGCTGGACATCCGGCGCGTCGGCTCGATCAAGAAGGGCGAGGAGGTGATCGGCTCCGAGACCAAGGTCAAGGTGGTCAAGAACAAGGTCGCGCCGCCGTTCAAGCAGGCCGACTTCGACATCCTGTACGGCGAGGGCATCTCGCGCGAGGGCGAGATCATCGACCTCGGCGCGCAGCACAACATCATCGAGAAATCCGGCGCCTGGTACAGCTACAACGGCGAGCGGATCGGGCAGGGCAAGGACAACGCGCGCGATTTCCTCAAGGAGCATCCGGAGCTGGCGCTCGAGATCGAAAACAAGATCCGCGAGAAGCTCGGCGTGGCCCCGCGCATGCGGCCGGCGGCGGCCTGACGCGCGGGCCATGCGCGGTGGGCCGCGCACGCCGCGACAGCAGGCGCTTGCCGCGCTCGCGCGCCGCGAGCACAGCCGCGTGGAGCTGGCGCGCAAGCTGAAGCGCACCGGCGCGCCGCCGCCGGAGGCGGAACTGGCCCGCCTGCTGGACGAGCTGCAACGAGACGGACTGCTATCGGATGCGCGGTTCGCCGACGCGCGCGCGCGGGCGCGGGCGCCCCGCTCCGGCGTGGCGCGCATCGCGCAGGAAATGCGCGAGCGCGGCGTCCCCGATGCCCTGATCCGCGCCACCGTGGCCGCGCTGAGCGGAAACGAAGAGGCGCGCGCGCGCGCCGTTTGGCAGAAGCGCTTCGGCGTGGTTGCGGGTAGTTCGGCGGAGCGGGCTCGCCAGGCGCGTTTTCTGCAGCAGCGCGGGTTCCCCGCGGCGGTGATCCGGCGCATCGTCGGCGACGGCGACGATTGAGCCGCGGCGGGCGCTGCCGCGGGCGGCTGGCTGCACGGTGTCTGGCGACGGCTCGCTGGGCATAATGGCCGACACGATGCGGGGGCGACCATGGGCGTGCTCGGCTTCGGCGCGCAGATCCTGCAATGGGCCGACCAGCTGGCCGGGCATTCCGACCCAGTCGGATGCGCTGACGGTCGGCTATCTCACGCGGGCGCATCAGACGGCGGCGGCCGAAATCGCCGGCTGCATGATCGAAGCCGGCCTGCCAGTCGAAAGCGATGCCCTCGGCAACGTGGTCGGCCGCTACCCGGCCGCCGATCCCGACGCGAAGACGCTGCTCACCGGCTCGCATTACGACACCGTGCGCGACGCCGGCAAATACGAGGGCCGCCTCCGCATCCTGCTGCCGATCGCCGTCCTGCGACGCATACAGGAAGCGGGTATCCGGCTGCCCTACCACGTGGAGGTGGTCGGCTTTGCCGACGAGGAGGGGCTGCGTTTCGGCACCAGTTTTCTCGCCTCGCGCGCCTTCATCGGAGCGTTCGACGAGCGCTGGCTCGATCTCGTCGACGACGATGGGATCACCTTGCGCGATACGCTGCGGACGGCCGGACTGCCCGGCACCGCGGCATCGATCCGCGCCCTTGCCCGGGACCCGCGGCGGCTGGCGGGGTTCGTCGAGGTCCACATCGAGCAGAGCCCGATGCTGCAGGAGCGCGACGTCCCGGTCGGCATCGTCAGCAGCATCGCCGGTGGCGCGCGCCTGATGGCCACGGTCACCGGCACCGCCAGTCATGCCGGCACGACACCGATGGCGATGCGGCGCGATGCCCTGGCGGCTGCCGCCGAGATGGCGCTCGCCGTGGAAGCGCGCTGCCGCCAGGTGCCGACGCTGGTTAGCAGGGTCGGCATCATGCACGTGCCCAATAGGTGCGGCCAACGTCGTGCCCGGCCGGTGCCGGTTCTCGCTCGACATCCGCGCGGCCGACGATGCCACGCGCGATGCCGCCGTGGGCGACGTGCTGCGCGCGTGCGAGGAAATCGCCGCACGGCGCGGCGTGGGGCTGCAGCTCGATCCGGTCGCCACCGTTGCATGCGTGCCATGCTCGCCGCGGCTGATG
>JANWUU010000323.1 GCA_025057735.1 Burkholderiaceae bacterium | reverse complement strand
TCCGCATGGCCTGGCCGGCGCGCAGATCGAGCGCTTCGCCCGCATGGGCGCGGTGTGCGACGTCTACGATGCGATCACCTCCAACCGCCCCTACAAGGCCGGCTGGCCGCCGGACGAATCGATCGCCCGCATGAGCCAATGGGTCGGCGGTCACTTCGACGCCGAGATCTTCCAGGCCTTCGTGCGCAGCATCGGCATCTATCCGGTCGGCTCGCTGGTGCGGCTGGAATCGGGCCGCCTGGCGCTGGTCGTGGAGCAGAACGCCGACGACCTGACGGCGCCGGTGGTCAAGGTCTTCTTCTCCACCCGTTCGAATCTGCACATCGCCCCGACGCGCCTGGATCTGCGGCGCGTCGCCGACCGCATCGTCGCGCGCGAAGATCCGGCCCGCTGGCAGTTCCGCGACCTCGATGAACTGTGGGCCGGCGACGCGCTGGCCGGTTGACGGCCGGTATACTTCCCGCTTGCCCCGAGGAGCGTTGCAACGGAGTCGCCTCCGCCAGGCTCGGGGCAGCCGCGCCTGCGGTGCGGCCACGTGTCAACGGCGCTCGCAAACTTCTTTTTCCAAAGGAGGGCGCGAGATGAGCGCCGTGCTGAAACCGAACCCGACTCAGGATTTCGTCGTCGCCGACCTGGGCCTCGCCGAGTGGGGCCGCAAAGAAATCCGCATCGCCGAAACGGAGATGCCGGGTTTAATGGCGATCCGCGAGGAGTACCGCGCGCAGCAGCCGCTGCGTGGCGCGCGCATCGCCGGCAGCCTGCACATGACGATCCAGACCGCGGTGCTGATCCAGACGCTGGAGGCGCTTGGCGCGCAGGTACGCTGGGCCTCCTGCAACATTTTCTCCACGCAGGATCACGCCGCCGCGGCGATCGCCGCCAACGGCACGCCGGTGTTCGCGGTCAAGGGCGAGACGCTGGCCGATTACTGGGAGTACACGCACCGCATCTTCGAGTGGCCGGCGGCGGCCAACGGCCAGCCGGCCTACGCCAACATGATCCTGGACGACGGCGGCGACGCCACGCTGCTGCTGCACCTGGGCACGCGGGCCGAAACCGATCCGTCGCTGCTCGAGCACCCGACGAGCGAGGAAGAGCAGCACCTGTTCGCCTCGATCAAGCGTCACCTGGCGCTCGACCCGAACTGGTACTCGCGGCGCATCAAACACATCAAGGGCGTGACCGAAGAGACCACGACCGGCGTGAAACGCCTGTACCAGATGGCCAAAGAAGGGCGGCTCGCATTCCCGGCCATCAACGTCAACGACTCGGTCACGAAGAGCAAGTTCGACAACCTGTACGGTTGCCGCGAGTCGCTGGTGGACGGCATCAAGCGCGCCACTGACGTGATGATCGCCGGCAAGATCGCCGTCGTCTGCGGCTATGGCGACGTCGGCAAGGGCTCGGCGCAGGCGCTGCGCGCCCTACGTGCCCAGGTGTGGGTGACCGAGATCGATCCCATCTGCGCGCTGCAGGCGGCCATGGAGGGCTACCGCGTGGTGACGATGGATTACGCCGCCGACAAGGCGGACATCTTCGTCACCGCCACCGGCAACTTCCACGTCATCACGCACGAGCACATGAAGCGCATGAAGGATCAGGCGATCGTGTGCAACATCGGGCATTTCGACAACGAGATCGACGTGGCCTCGCTGGCGCAGTACCGCTGGGAGGAAATCAAGCCGCAGGTCGATCACGTGATCTTCCCGGACGGCAAGCGGATCATCCTGCTCGCCAAGGGCCGACTGGTGAACCTGGGCTGCGCCACCGGACACCCGAGCTACGTGATGAGTTCGTCCTTCGCCAACCAGGTGCTGGCGCAGATCGAGCTGTTCACGAACACCGCCCGCTACCCGGTGGGCGTCTACACGCTGCCGAAACATCTGGACGAAAAGGTGGCGCGGCTGCAACTGTCGCGCTTCGATGCGCAACTGACCGAACTGACCGACGCCCAGGCGCGCTACATCGGCGTGCCGAAGGAAGGGCCGTACAAGCCCGAGCATTACCGGTACTGAGGCGGCGGCGCGGGGCGGCGGCCGCATGCGCGTGCTCGTCTTCGGAGCCGGCGGCGTCGGCGGCTATTTCGGCGCCCAGCTGGCCCGCGCCGGCCACGACGTGGCCTTCGTCGCCCGCGGCGCCCATCTGCAAGCATTGCGGCAGCAGGGACTGCGCATCGAGTCCACGCTGGCGCCGCTGCATCTGCCGGCGGTGACCGCCGACGACGATCCGGCGCGGCTGCCGGCCGCCGAGGTCGTCATGTTCTGCACCAAGCTGTGGGACGTGGAGACGGCGGCCGCGCGTCTGGCGCCGGCCCTCGCCGCCGACGCGCTGGTGATCCCGTTCCAGAACGGCGTCGAAAGCCATCTGATTCTGCGCCGCGTGCTGGGCGAGGCGCGCATCGCCGGCGGGGTGGCGCAGATCTCCGCCACGATCAAGTCGCCGGGCGTGATCGAGCAGAGCGGACCCTACGCGCGCCTGCGCGTCGGCGCCTTCCTGCCGGCGCAAGCGCCCCGCGTGCAGGCGTTCGCGCAGGCGGCGCGTGCCGCCGGCATCGACGTCGAGGTGGTGGAGGACATCGAACGCGCGCTGTGGGAGAAATTCGTCTTCCTGTCGGCCGTGTCCGGACTCACCTGCCTGACGCGCCAGCCCATCGGCGTCGTGCGTAGCGATCCCGACATTCGCCCGACCCTGGTGGCCGCCATCGAGGAGACGGTGGCGGTGGCACGCGCCCGCGGCGTGCGGCTGGGCGAGGACATCGTGGCCGCTACCCTGCGCATTGTCGACTGGCTGCCGCCCTCGATGCGCGCCTCGATGCTGCACGACCTGACGCACGGCAACCGCTTAGAAGCGCCCTGGCTGGCCGGCGCCGTTGCCCGCATGGCACGCGAGGCGGGACTGTCGGCGCCGGTGAACGCCGCCATCTACGCGGCGCTGAAGCCCTACGTCGACGGCACCCGCTAAGACCGCGATGCGCCTGTTGCTCGTCTGGTTGCTGAACGCGTTGGCGCTGTGGCTGGTCACGCAGATCCTGCCGGGGGTACGCATCACCGCCTGGTGGCCGCACGCGCTGATCGCGGTCTTGGTGCTGGGGCTTTTTAACACCCTGGTGCGCCCGCTGCTCGTCCTGTTGACGCTGCCGGTGACGATCCTGACACTGGGCCTGTTCCTGCTGGTGATCAACGCCCTGCTGTTCTGGGCGGTCGGCTCGATGTTGCGTGGTTTCGAGGTCGACGGCTTCTGGTGGGCGTTTGGCGGCGCGCTGCTGTATTCGGTCATCTCCGGGGCGCTGTCGGCGCTGCTGCCCCGGCGGTAAGGAAGACCGCATGCCGCGCACGTTCAGCTTCGAATTTTTCCCGCCGAAGACGCCAGAGGGCGCGCAGAAGCTGCGCGCCGTACGCGCGCAGCTCGCCGCGCTGAGGCCGGATTTTTTCTCCGTAACCTTCGGCGCCGGCGGCTCCACCCGCGAAGGCACGTTTGCCACCGTGATGGAGATCCACCGCGAGGGGCTGGCGGTGGCGCCGCACATCTCCTGCATCGGCGCCACCCGTGCGGCGATAGTTGAATTGCTGGACCGTTACCGCGCCGCCGGCATCCGGCGTCTGGTGGCGTTGCGCGGCGATCTGCCCTCGGGCGTCGGCACGGCGGGCGGCGAACTCGCCCACGCCAACGAGCTGGTCGAACTAATCCGCAATCACAGCGGCGACTGGTTCCACATCGAGGTGGCCGCCTACCCCGAATTCCACCCACAGGCGCGCTCTCCCGAGGAAGATTTGCGCCATTTCGTGCGCAAGGTGCAGGCCGGCGCCAATTCGGCGATCACGCAGTACTTTTACAACGCCGATGCTTACCTGCGTTTCCGCGAGGACGTGCAGCGTCTTGGCTGCGCGGTGCCGATCGTGCCGGGCATCATGCCGATCACCAATTTCGCGCAACTGGCGCGCTTTTCGGATGCCTGTGGCGCGGAAATCCCGCGCTGGCTGCGCTTGCGGCTGGCCAGTTTCGGCGACGACCGCGAGGCGATCCGCGCCTTCGGACTCGAGGTCGTGACGCGGCTGTGCGAGCGGCTTTTATCCGAAGGCGCGCCCGGCCTGCACTTTTACACGATGAACCAGGCGGAGCCCACGCTCGCGCTCTGGCAGCGGCTCGGCCTGCCGCGCTGATCCGGCCGCCCGCCGCAGCGCGCTACAGAACGCCGGCCTCGGTGATCACGAGATCAAGGCGGATGTCGTGCGGCTGCGGGCCGATGGTATTCACCCGGCCGCATTCGAACGCGATGCCCACCGTCACCGGTCGCGGATCGAGGCGCGCCAGCGTGCGGTCGTAGTACCCGCCGCCGTAGCCGAGCCGGTAGCGCTGGCTGTCGACGCCTACGCACGGAATCAGCAGCAGCTGCGGGTTGATGCGGGCGTGGCGCGCCGGCTCGCGGATGCCGTAGGCGCCGACGCGCATCGGCGTGTCCGGGGCCCAGGGCGCGAACTCCAGCAGGTCGCCGGCGATCACGGGCAGCGCCGCGCGGCGCTGCGCATCCTCTGCCAGCCAGGCGGCGATCGTGCCGGTCAGGTCCGGTTCGCCGCGGATCGGCCAAAAAAAGGCGAGCCGCGTCACCGGCATCGTGCGCAGCCAGCGCGCCACGCGCGCCGCGAGGACGCGTTCCGCCTCGGCCCGATTGGCGAGCACCTGGCGCGCCGCGATCAGCTGCGCGCGCAGCTCGGTGCGGCGAAGATCGGTATCTTCCGCGTCCGTTTTCTGCATGCTGGCCGGCGCGACGCTGTGATAGGCTGGTTTTCGATGTTACGCGTGGCCCTGGTCATCGCCTGCACCCTTTTTTCGGGGTTCGTGCACGCCGAGGGCCGCGCCGCGCTGGCCGCGGCGACACGCGCTGCCGCGGCGGCCGACGAGGCCTTCCTGGCTGCGCGCGAGGCGGCCACGGTGGGCAACCGCGAGCGGTTCGAGGCGCTCGCCGCGCGCCTGCGCGATCACCCGCTCGCGGTCTATGTCGAGCTCTGGCGGCTGCAAATGCGCCTGCGCGCAGACCCGCGTGCGGTGCCCGATGCCGACGTGCTCGCCTTTCTCGAGCGTCACGCCGGCGAATACGTCGCCGACCGCCTGCGGCTCGACTGGCTGCTGGCGCTGGCCGCGCGCCGCGACTATGCCGCCTTCGAACGCGAGCTGCCGCGCCTGGTGTGGGGCGATGATGCCCAACTGCGCTGCTATGCCGCGCTCGTGCGCTATCAGCGCAACGAGGGCCGCCGCATCGAGGAGCTGGCCGCCGAGGCGCGCCGTGTGCTGCTGACCAGCCGTGAGCCGGGCGGCGACGGCTGCTGGGCGCTCACCGAGGCCTTGCTGGTGGACGATCGCCTCTCGCCCTGGGCGCGCATGCGGGCGCTGGTGGAGAGCAACCAGCCCGCGGTGGCCCGGCGGCTGGTGGCGTGGCTGCCGGGGGTGAATGCCGGCTCGGTCGCGCTGGCGATCGATCGGCCGGCCGAGTGGCTTGCCAGCCGCGAGAAGCGACTGGCCGCGGAGCGCGAGCTGGCCCACGTGGCGATCGCGCGGCTGGCGCGGGAGGATCCCGCGCAGGCCGCCCGCTGGGCGCTGCGGCTCGAGCCGCACCAGACCGCCGCGGCGCGCGCCCAGCGATGGGGTCGCATCGGTCACATGGCCGCCTACCGGCTGATGCCGGAGGCCCTGGCCTGGTACAAGCGTGGCGGCGGGCTGGTTGGTGTGGCGCCCGAGACCGCGCGCGCCGATGAGGTCCTCGAATGGATGGTGCGGGCCGCGCTGCGCGGCGACGCCCAGGGTGCGGACTGGGAGACGGTGCGCGAGACGATCGAGCGCATGCCGGCGGACCTGCGGCGCGAGCCGTCCTGGAGTTACTGGCACGCGCGCGCGCTGCAGGCGGGCGGTCGCGCCGCCGAAGCCGCGGCAGCGTTCGCGGAACTGGCGCGGCGGCTCGATTTCTACGGGCGCTTGGCCGCCGAGGAGCTCACGACACCGCCGGCGCTGCCGCCGGCGCCGTCGCCGCCGAGCGAAGAGGAGGTCGAAACCTGGCGCGGCAATGCCGGCTTTGCGCGCGCGCTGAAGTTCTACGCCCTCGGCCTGCGCGCGGAAGGCAACCGCGAATGGAACT
>JANWUU010000381.1 GCA_025057735.1 Burkholderiaceae bacterium | reverse complement strand
GTGCCGCCGAACCACGGCAGGATCTGCTTGGCGACGACCGGCTGCACCAGGAACAGCAGGAAGGCCGACAGGAAGATCGTGAGGGCGACCAGTGCCATGCGGGCCGTGCGCATGAAAAGGGGCGCGATTCTCGCACGCCGTTGCGAGGGTCCGATGCCGGCCGCCCTGGCGGTTGCCGCGCCAACGCGCCGGCGCGGCTGCAGACGCGCGTGCAGCCGCCAACGGTCGTGCCGCGGCGGCCGGAAAAGCGCGCCCCACCGCCGTCAATTCGCGCCTTCGACCGCCTCAAGACGCGCACCGCGGCGGCCGATGCGGTGTCAGGGGCCGCTTGGGGTAAAGCGGCTGGAGTCACGTCTTGTTCGATCTGCCCGCCAACCGCCGCGATCCGACGCCCGGGCCCGACCTGGGCGTGGTGGCGCCTCACTGGGCGCCGGTGGTGGCGCGCGACCTGCGCGCGGTCGGCTTCCGCATCGCGCTGCGCACGGCGGCGAGGGGCCGGCCCGACGTGCCGCTTGCGGCGCTGCTGGACAGCGTCCTGAACGGCTTCCGCGCCAGCGAGGCGACCGGCTTCCCGCACGGGCTGGTCGTGCTGGCGCCGCTTGACTTGCCGCTGGACGAGTCGCTTGCGCACTGGCGCGCGCCGCGCAACGTGCTGCTGGAGATCGGGCAGCAGGAGGCCGAGCATCCGGAGCGTCTGCGCCTGCTGCTGGAGGTGCAGCGGCACGGTGTGCGGCTGGCGCTGCGGCTGGCGGCGGAGCCGGCGCCGCCGCCGGAACGCCTGCCGCTGTTCCAGTACGTGGTGCTGCCGGCCGAGCGCGCGGCCCGCGCGCCGCGCGGGGCGGCGGTGCTGGCCCTCGATCCGTGTTCGCGCGCGGCGGCCGCCGAGACCTTTGCCGCCGGCGCGCATGCGGTGGTCGGCTGGCCGCTGCAGGAGCCGGCGGTCGATGCCAACGGGCAGTTGCAGCCGCTGCAGAAATCCGTGCTCGAGCTGATCCGGCTCGTGCAGTCCGACGCCGACGGGCCGGCGTTGGAGCGCGCCTTCAAGGCCGAGCCGGTGCTCTCCTACATGCTGCTGACGCTGGCGAACTCGCCGGCGTTCGCGCGCACGAGCCCGATCGCCTCGATCCAGCAGGCGGTCGGGCTGCTCGGTTACCAGCGCCTGCTCAAATGGCTGGTGCTGCTGCTCGTGGTGGCCTCCAAGCACAGCCGGGCGTTGCCGTACATCTACACGGCGGTGGCGCGCGGTTTCTTCATGGAGCATCTGGCCGCGGCGCGCGGCGCGCCGGCGGCGCTGCGCGACGAGGGTTTCGTCGTCGGCGCGTTCTCGCTGCTGGACAAGATCACCGGCCGCAGCCTGGCGCAACTGTTCGCCGACCTGACGCTGCCCGCGCCGGTGGCGGCCGCGCTGCTCGACGATGAGGGCCCCCACGCGCCTCACCTGCGGCTCGCCCGCGCGCTGCAGGCCGTCGACGGCGGCTCCGATGCGGCGGCGGAAGCGGCCGCCGACCTGCCGCGGGCGGCGGTCAACCGCGCCCTGCTGCAGGCGCTGGCGGCCGCCGACGCGCTGCACAGCGCGGTGTGAACGGGTGCGCGGCGCCCCGGTGGCTTAATTGGGCGCGTGCACGAACGGCGAACCGCACTGCGGCAGATCGACACGCGCCGGCGCCAGCGCGAGCGCGCCGCTGTCACCGACGGCGATGAACTGCTTGACGCTGCGGGGAAACGCGACGCTGCGCGCGTTGGCGCCGAAAGCGTCCGTGTACCAGACCGTCGGCCCGGCGGCGTTGCGCACGACATCGGCGCCGAAATAGGCGGCGCGCCGGCAGGCATTGAACGCCTGCGCGGCGGGCGCATCGTAGGCGAGCCGCTGCGCCGGCGGCGTGCGCGGGCCCTCGGGTGCGAGCGCTGCGCAGGCGCCGCCGCGCGCCTGCCGCACGATGCTGCCGGCAAGCGCCGGCTGCGTGACCAGGTTGCCCGCCGCATCCAGACCCCAGTAGCAGAGGTCGATCGTGCGCGCCAGGCCGCCGTCGAAGTAGCGCGCCGGATTGAACACCGCGAAGGCCGGCGCGAGCGTGGCGAGCTCGCTGCCGTCGGCGCGCCGCAGGCGCAAGGCGGTCTCCCAGCGTTCGGTGAGCGCGGCCTCGTAGTCGGACAGCGCGCCGGCGGGCGCGAAGACGTTGGCGAACACGCGAGCCCGCGCCGGGATCCAGCGGCCGAGTTCGCCGCCGCCGGCCGGCGAGGTCGGCGGCACCGGCGCGGCGCCAGCGTTCTGCAGCACCGGCACGCCGTTGACGACGTCCAGCGTGAAGCTGCCCGGCGCGCCGTAGATGGCCATCACGCTGACGATCAGCCGCACCGGATACTGCGGCTGCGCGCTGCCGCGGTTGCAGTTGACCGCATAGATCACCGAAAACAGGTCGCTCGCGAACGCATCGGCGTTGGCCGCCGGCTGGTTGTAGGCGGCGAACAGGTCGCAGGCGAGGTCGATCGGCTGCGCGCCGCCGCCTACACGCGTGCGGGGCACCGCGTTCGCATGGACGATTTTGTAGCCGGTGTGCTCCTCGGGGCGCGGCGTGGCGCTGCCCTCGAGCTGCTCGGCGACGTAGCCGAACGGGATGCCGCTGACGGCCAGCTCGTCGGCGTCCAACGTGCCGTTGCGGTTGGCGTCGTAGCCGAAATGCCGCTGCAGGTCCGGCCACAGCGCGGAGGCGCGCGGATCGAGGCCGTGA
>JANWUU010000430.1 GCA_025057735.1 Burkholderiaceae bacterium | reverse complement strand
GGCACCGTCAAGGTGCTGGTCGAGGGCACGCAGCGGGCGACCATTCATGCGATCGACGAAGGCGGCACGCACTTCACCTGCGAGGCGACGCCGATCGTGCCGGAGACCGGCAGCGGTGCCGAGGTGGAGGCGCTGCGCCGTGCGGTATTCGCGCAGTTCGACCAGTACGTGAAACTGAACAAGAAGATCCCGGCGGAAATCCTGACCTCGATCGCCGGCATCGACGACCCGGGCCGTCTGGCCGACACGATCGCTGCCCATCTGCCGCTGAAGATCGAGCAGAAGCAGAAGATCCTGGAGATGTCGGCCCTGACGCAACGCCTCGAGCACCTGCTGGCACAGCTCGAGACCGAGATCGACATCCTGCAGGTGGAGAAGCGCATCCGGGGTCGCGTCAAGCGGCAGATGGAGAAAAGCCAGCGCGAGTACTACCTGAACGAGCAGGTGAAGGCGATCCAGAAGGAGCTGGGCGAGGGCGAGGAAGGCGCCGATCTCGAGGAGCTGGAGAAGAAAATCAAGGCTGCGCGCATGCCGAAGCAGGCGCGGCAGAAGGCGGAGAGCGAGCTCAAGAAACTGAAGCTGATGTCACCGATGTCGGCCGAAGCGACCGTCGTGCGCAACTACATCGACACGCTGGTGTCGCTGCCGTGGAAGAAGAAGAGCAAGATCAACAACGATCTGGCCAACGCGCAGAAGGTGCTCGACGAGGACCATTACGGCCTGGAGAAGGTCAAGGAACGCATCGTCGAATACCTGGCGGTGCAGCAGCGCGTCGATCGGCTGAAGGCGCCGATCCTGTGCCTGGTCGGTCCGCCCGGGGTGGGCAAGACCTCGCTCGGGCAGTCGATCGCGCGCGCGACCCACCGCCAGTTCGTGCGCATGGCCCTGGGCGGCGTGCGTGACGAGGCAGAGATCCGTGGTCACCGGCGCACTTACATCGGCTCGATGCCGGGCAAGATCCTGCAAAACCTGACCAAGGTGGGCGTGCGCAACCCGCTGTTCCTGCTCGATGAGGTCGACAAGATGGGGCAGGACTTCCGCGGCGACCCCGCCTCGGCGTTGCTCGAGGTGCTCGACCCGGAGCAGAACCACACCTTCGTCGATCACTACGTGGAGGTCGACTACGACTTGTCCGACGTGATGTTCGTCGCCACCGCCAACACGATGAACATTCCGCCGCCGCTGCTGGATCGGATGGAAGTGATTCGGCTGTCGGGCTACACGGAGGACGAGAAAGTCAACATCGCGATGCGGCATCTGCTGCCCAAGCAGATGAAACACAACGGCGTCAAGAAAGACGAACTCGAGATCAGCGACGCCGCCGTGCGCGACATCATCCGCTACTACACGCGCGAGGCCGGGGTGCGCGCGCTGGAGCGCGAGCTGTCGAAGATCTGCCGCAAGGTGGTGAAAAACGCGCTGCTTAAGAAAGGCGAGAAAAGGGTCAAGGTGCGCGTGACGCCGCGCAATCTGGACAAGTTCCTCGGCGTGCGCCGCTACACGTTCGGCGTCGCCGAAAAAGAAGCGCAGGTCGGGCAAGTCACCGGCCTGGCGTGGACCGAAGTCGGCGGCGAGCTGCTCACGATCGAGGCGGCGGTGATGCCCGGCAAGGGAAACATCATCCGCACGGGTTCGCTCGGGGACGTGATGAAGGAGTCGGTCGAGGCGGCGCGCTCGGTCGTGCGCAGCCGAGCGAGGCGGCTGGGCATCCGTGACGATGCCTTCGAAAAATACGACCTCCACATCCATCTGCCGGAGGGCGCGACGCCAAAAGATGGCCCGAGCGCCGGTATCGCGATCACGACGGCGGTGGTGTCGGTTCTCACTGGGATCCCGGTGCGGCCGGATGTAGCGATGACCGGCGAGATCACGCTGCGCGGCGAGGTGCTGCCGATCGGCGGCCTGAAAGAGAAGCTGCTGGCGGCGCTGCGCGGCGGCATCAAGACCGTGCTGATCCCCGAGGACAATGTCAAGGACCTGGCGGAGATTCCCGACAACGTCAAGAACCGCCTCGACATCGTGCCGGTGAAGTGGATCGACAAGGTGCTGGAGATCGCGCTGCAGCGGCAACCGGTGCCGCTTCAGGACGCCGAGGTCGCGGCGCCGGCCGCCGTGCCCGCGCCCGCGGCCGCGCCGCAGCCGGGCGGGCTGGTCACGCACTGAGCGCTGGGCATCGCGTCGCCTGCGCCGCGCATCGCCGTTGCACGTGAGTCGTGATGCGTTTCTTCGCTTGACACTGCTGGGGGTGCGCGCTTGAATACCGCCGCCGGCGCCACCGATCGCACACCGCTGTGCCGCTGCCGCAACGCCTGACGGTGCGACGCATGCGCTCCCAAACACACGAACGACATCGACCAAGAGGGGGTATCAGTGAACAAGACCGAGCTGATCGATCACATCGCCAAACAGGCCGACATTTCCAAGGCGGCGGCGGGTCGCGCGTTGGAAGCGCTGGTGGGCGGTATTCGTGCGGCCTTAAAAAAGGGCAACTCGGTCACCCTGGTCGGCTTCGGCACCTTCACGGTCGGCCGGCGCGCCGCGCGTACCGGCCGCAACCCGCGTACCGGCGCGACGATCAAGATCAAAGCGGCGCGCGTCCCGAAGTTCCGGCCTGGCAAGGCGCTGAAGGATTCGCTAAACTGACAACTCTTCGGCTGTCGCTGCCAGGGTGTTTAGCTCAGTCGGTAGAGCGACGCCCTTACAAGGCGTAGGTCGGGAGTTCGAACCTCTCAACACCCACCAGCACGCCTGCTGCCGGAGGCGAAGTCCCAACGGGGAGTGGTAGTTCAGTCGGTTAGAATACCGGCCTGTCACGCCGGGGGTCGCGGGTTCGAGTCCCGTCCACTCCGCCACCACGGACTGCGCAACAAAAAAGGGCGAACACGGTTCGCCTTTTTTGTTGCGCCCCTGAACTTCGTGCAACGGATGCCCTGATGTTCGATTCGATCCGCTCGCACCGCCGCTGGCTGATGATCTTCCTCATCGTGCTGGTGTTCCCCTCCTTCGTCTTTTTCGGCGTACAGGGCTACAACCGGTTCGTCAGTGACGAGCGTGCGGTCGCGCGGGTGGCCGGGCAGCCGATCACCGTCGACGAGCTCGACGCGGCGCAGCGCAATCGCCTGGAGCAGCTGCGCCGCATGCTCGGCGCCAATTTCGACGCCAAGCTCTTCGACACGCCCGCTGCGCGGGCGGCAACCCTGCAGGCCCTGATCGCCGACAAGGCGCTGACGCAGGAAGCGCAGCGCGCGCACGTGTGGGTCAGTGCCGAGCGCCTGCGCGACGTGATCGCCGCCGTGCCGGCCTTCCAACAGGACGGCCGCTTCAGTTACGAGCGCTACAAGACGCTGCTCGCCGCACAAGGACAAAGCGAGCAGTCCTTTGAAGCGCGTGTCCGCGCCGACCTGATCCAGCAGACGCTGCTGCGCGCGGTGGCCGACTCGACCGTGCTGCCGCGCGCCGTGGCCGAACGGCTGCAGGCCGCTTTCGAAGAGCAGCGCGAGGTGCGCGAGCTGCGGCTACGGCCCGAGGATTTCCTGCGCCAGGTGAGTATCACCGACGAGCAGGTCGCGGCTCACTATGCGTCCCATCGCCGCGAATTCGAGACGCCCGAGAGCGTGCGCGCCGAGTACCTTGTGCTCACGCTGGACGACGTGGCGGCACAGATCAGCGTGCCGGAGGCGGATCTGCGCGCTTACTACGAGCAGAACCGGTCGCGGTATGCGCAGGAGGAACAGCGCCGCGCGAGCCACATCCTGTTCACCTACGGTCCCGACGGCAGCGCCAAGGACAAAGAGGGGGCCCGAAAGCTCGCCGAGCAGACGCTGGCGCGTCTGCGCAACGCCCCGGGCGACTTCGCGCGCCTGGCCAAGGAGCTGTCGAAGGACCCGGGTTCGGCTGCCAACGGCGGCGACGTCGGTTTCTTTGGCCGCGACATGATGGTCAAGCCGTTCGAGGAGGCCGCTTTCTCGCTCAAGGAAGGCGAGCTGAGCGGCGTCGTCGAGACCGATTTCGGTTTTCACATCATCCGTCTGACCGCGATCCGGCCGGCGCGGGTGAAGCCTTTCGAGGAAGTGCGCGCCGAGATCGAGCGCGAGTTCCGTCGCCAGCAGGCGCAGAAGAAGTTCGCCGAGGCGGCCGAAACGTTCACCAACACGGTCTATGAGCAGGCCGACAGCCTGCAGCCGGCGGCGGAGAAGCTGAAACTGAAGGTGCAGACCGCCGAACGGGTCACGCGCCAGGGCGCCGAAGGGGTCGCGCCGCAGCCGCCTGTGTTCACGCCGCGCGTCATCGAGGCGCTGTTCGCGGCCGACGCGCTGAAGAACCGGCGCAACACGGAGGCCATCGAGACGGCGCCCAATACGCTGGTCGCGGCGCGCGTGCTCGAACATCGTCCAGCGCAGGTGCGGCCGCTGGCGGAGGTGCAGGGCGAGATCCGCGCGCGCCTCGAGCGCCAGGAGGCGATCCGGCTGGCGAAGGAGGCCGGGCAGAGGAGGCTGGCGGCGCTGCGCGAGCGCCCGGATGTCTCCGGCTTCAGTCAGCCGCGCACCGTGTCGCGCCTCGAGCCGGGCGGCCTGCCCGACGGCGCGCTGAAGGTCGTTTTCCAAGTGCCGGCCGATCGGCTGCCCGCCTTCGTCGGCGCGGAACTCGATGGCGGCACGTATGCCGTCATCCAGGTGTTGTCGGCCCGCATGCCGGAGAAGCCCGACGCGGCGCGCCGGGAGCAGTTGGCGCAGGGCTGGACGCAGGCGCTCGCCCAGGGCGACGATCTCGCCTACCTGGAGGCGCTGAAACGCAAGTACAAAACGGAAATCCTGCAGTCGGAGCTGAGAGCGGCCGACCAGGCGGCGAAGTAGCCGCTCAGGCCGGCACGGCGGCGCGCTCCAGTAACCGCTGCGCCGCCGCGGCGAAATCGGCGTCCTGGCCGCGCGCGAGCGCGAGCACCTCGGCCTCGCCGGCGCGGCCGAAGTTGCGGGCGATCGAGCGCTCGTACGCTGGGTCGTAGTGTTCGCGCAGCAGGCGCTCGACCAGTTCGTCCCACTGTCCGCGCTCGGCGAGCGCCTTCCATTGCGACACGCGCTCGCCGCCGTGCAGCGCGCGCAGGCAATCGAGCTGCGCGGCGAGCGCGGCCGGGTCGCGTTCGAAGAACGCATACTCGTCGCGCAGCAGCGCGATGCGCTCGGCCAAGGGCAGCTCCAGGCGGACGCAGGCGGCGGCGCGCATGGCGGCGATCAGCGCGTCGGGCACGCGCAGGTTGCCGACCTTGCGGCTCTCGGATTCGACGAAAACCGGCTGGGCGGGATCGAAGCCGCGCAGCGCGCGCCAGATGCGCGACTCGAACATTTTCTGCGAGGGCTGCGGCAGACCGGGCAGCGCGCCCAGCACCGATCCCCGATGATGCGCAAGGGCCTCCAGGTCCAGCACCTGCGCACCCGCAGCTGCCAGCGCCTGCAGCAAGCGGCTCTTGCCGCTGCCGGTCGGGCCGCAGACGACGCGCAAGTCGAACTGCCGCGGCAACTGCTCGAGGTCCGCAAGCACCCGCCGCCGGTAGGCGCGGTAGCCGCCCTCCAGCTGTCGCGCATGCCAGCCGACGCGCTCCAGCACCAGCGTAAGGGCGCCGCTGCGCTGCCCGCCGCGCCAGCAGTAAACGAGCGGTTTCCATTCGCGCGGCATCTGCGCGAAGCGGGTCTCCAGAAGATGCGCGATGTTGCGCGCCACCAGCGCCGCGCCGCGCCGCCGGGCGGCAAACGCCGACTCGCGCTTGTGCAGGGTGCCGACCTCGGCGCGTTCCGCATCGTTGAGCACGGGCGCGTTGATGGCGCCCGGCAGATGATCCTCGGCGAATTCACGCTCGCTGCGCGCATCGAGCACGGCGTCGAACGCGGACAGGTCGCGCAGCGCCTCGTCCACGGAGATCACGCTGCGGTTCATCATGGGCCGCCGCGGTCCGCCAGCAAGGGCCGCAGGTGCGGCCAGACGTTCTCCAGCATGCGGATCTGCGCGCGCCCGTTGGGGTGGATGCGATCGGGCTGGAAGTACTCCGGCGCATCGGCGAAGCCGTCCAGCAGGAAGGGGACGAGCGCCGATTTCGTCTCGCG
>JANWUU010000401.1 GCA_025057735.1 Burkholderiaceae bacterium | reverse complement strand
TAACCGACCGAGTGCCGGCGGGATCGTCGGCGCCGAGGCGGTCGCGCGCGCTGCACCGGACTGACACACGCTACTGCTAATCAGCAACGCCAATGCGGTCTCGGTGTCGCTGTTCCGCAAGCTGCCGTACGACATCGTGCGTGATTTCGCGCCGGTGGCGCCGATCGGCGTCTTCGACCTCGCCATTTTCGTGCGCGGACAGGCCACTGAGAGGACACTTGGCGACCTGCTTGCCCGCGCCCGGGCACAGCCGGGCCGGCTGACCATCGGCACGATCCATCCCGGCAGTACGCAGCATCTGGCGGCAGAGCTGTTCGGCGCCACCGCCGGCATCGACGTTGTGCTTGTACCTTATAAGGCCTCGGGCGCCGTGCTGACGGCGCTGCGCTCCGGCGAAATCGACGCCGCCTTCGAGATCGTCGGCCCGATGCTCGCGCAGGTCGAGGCCGGTGCGGTGCGCGCGCTCGCGGTCACCTCCGAGCGGCGCAATCCGGCGCTCCCCGCCGTGCCGACGGTGGAGGAGGCGGGACTGCCGGGCTATCGGGTGGCCTCCTGGAACGGCCTGTCGGCACCGGCCGCCACACCGCCCGCCGTGATCGCCGCCCTGAATGCAGCCGTGCGGGCGGCGCTCGCGCAACCGGCGGTGGCGCAAAAGCTGGCGGCGCTGGCGGTGCGCGCGGAGCCCGGCAGCGCCGAGGCGCTGCGCGCCTTGCTGACGAGCGAGATCGCTCGCTGGGGCGAGGTCATCCGCCGGGCGAAGATCGAGCCGCAGTAGGCTGCTGCCCCTCGATGCGGGCCAGTGCCGGCGCCACCAGCGCCTGCAGTTCCTCGCGCAGCCAGCGGTGCAGCGGGTCGTGCTGGTAGCGCCGGTGCCAGATCATGTACATCGGCAGCGGCGGGCACGGCACGGGCACCTCGCAGCTGGCGAAGCCGCGCATCGTCTCGGCACGCAACACCCCGGGCAGTGTGGCCAGCAGTACGCTGCCCCGCAAAAACGGCGGCACGCCGGAGAAGGCCGGAACCCAGACCGCGAAGCGGCGCTCGACACCGGCATCCTGCAGCGCGCGGTCGACGGCAAGCGGCCGGCCGTCTTCATACAGCACGCTGATATGTTCGGCGGCCAGATACTCCTGCGCATCGCGCGGGGGGGCGCGCACCGCCGGGTCGTAGTAGACCCGATAGCGGTCTTCGAACAGCCGCTGCTGCACGATCTCGTCGCTGTCGGGTGGACGCGGCGAGATCGCCAGATGCAGCCGCGCGTCGCGCAGCAGGTCCACGCTCGGCACGCCCGAGGGCAGCACGCGCAGGCGCAGCGCCGGGGCGCGCGCCCGCAGCCGCGCCAGCAGCGGCGGCAGCAGCAGATCGCGCTGCAGATCGTTGGCGGCGATCGTCAGCGTCGTCTGCAGACGAGCCGGATCGAAGTCCTCCGGTAGGGCAAAAGCGCGCCACGCGTCGAGCAGTACGCGCGCACGCTGCGCCAGCGTCTCGGCTCGCGCGGTCGGCACGATGCCGCGCCCGCAACGGACAAACAGCGGATCGCGCGCCAGCATGCGCAGCTTCTCGAGCAGATGGCTGACGGCGGACTGCGTAACCTGCAGCCGCTGCGCCGCGCGGGTGATCGAGCGTTCCTCGCACACCGCCACCAGCACCTGCAAAAGGCGCCCGTCCAACTCGCGCGCATCGAATTCGTTCATGGCACAGATGAGCGCCGCGCCGTTGATCGCACCCGCCCTCCGATCGACACTACGCGAATCTTCCCGTAGGAGGCACGCGATGGCAGCCGTGCAGCGCAAACGGCAGATCCCCGGCACGACGATCTTTGATGCAGATCAAGCGCGCAAGGGTTACGCCTTAAACAAGATGTGTTTCTCGTTCAATTCGGCCGAGAACCGGGCCGCGTTCCTGCGCGACGAAGAGGCGTATTGCCGCACGTTCGGGCTAACGGCCGAGCAGCGCGAGGCCGTGCGCAGCCGCGACGTGCTGAAACTGATCGCCGCCGGCGGCAACATCTATTACTTGGCCAAGCTGGCCGGCATTTTCGGTCTGGACGTGCAAGACATCGGCGCACAGCAGACCGGGATGAGCAAGGAGGCCTTCAAGGCCAAGCTGCTCGCGGCGGCGCGCTAAGGAGGGGGCCATGGCGCAGCTTGTCGGCGCGATCGCCACCTCGCACGTACCGGCCATCGGCCGCGCTCTTGCGCGCAACCTGCAGCAAGATCCGTACTGGCAGCCGTTTTTCGCTGGTTTCCCGCCGGTGCACGCATGGCTGCAGGCGGTCCGGCCCGACGTCGCGGTGGTCGTCTACAACGACCACGGGCTGAACTTCTTCCTCGACAAGATGCCGACCTTCGCGGTCGGTGCGGCCCCGCAGTACTGCAATGCGGACGAGGGTTGGGGCCTGCCGACGTTGCCCCCCTTCCCCGGCGAGGAGGACCTTTCCTGGCATGTGATCAATGCCTTGATCGAGGCGGAGTTCGACATCGTGACCTGCCAGGAGATGCTGGTCGACCATGCGTTCACGATCCCGCTGGCACTGCTGTGGCCGGGTCATCACCGGGAAACGCCATGGCCGGTGCGTACGGTACCGGTGTGCGTCAACACCGTGCTGTTTCCGCTGCCCTCGGCGGCGCGCTGCTACAAACTGGGGCAAGCGCTGGGGCAGGCGATCGCCTCCTGGCCGTCCGATGCGCGCGTGGTCGTGATTGGCACCGGCGGCTTATCGCATCAGCTCGATGGTACCCGCGCCGGCTTCATCAACAAGGAATTCGACTTGTTGTTCATGGACAAGCTCGTGAGCGAGCCGCGTTGGATCACGCAATTCACGATCGAGGAGCTGGTGGAGCGGACCGGGACGCAGGGCGTGGAGCTGCTCAATTGGGTCGTCGCCCGCGCCGCCCTGCCCGAGGCGGTGCGCAGGGTGCACGCCCATTATCACATCCCGATTTCGAACACCGCCACCGGCTTGCTGGCGCTGGAAGCGGTGCACTGATGCCGCGCGGCGGCCGCTTCAGCTGGCCGTCGCCGCGCCGTCGAGCTCGAGCAGCCGGATCGCGTTTTGCTTCAGAATCAGCGGCCGCACCTCGGGCCGGAAGCCGGCCTGTTCGAAATCGTGCAGCCAGCGATCGGGCGTGATCAGCGGCCAGTCGGAGCCGAATAGCACTCGGTCCTTCAGCAGCGTGTTCGCGTACTGCACCAGTTGCGGCGGGAAGTACTTCGGCGACCAGCCAGACAGGTCCAGCCACACGTTCGGCTTGTGCATCGCCACCGACAGCGCCTCGTCTTGCCAGGGCCAGGACGGATGCGCGATCACGATTTTCATGTCCGGAAAGGCGATCGCCACGTCATCCAGGTGCATCGGGTTCGAATACTCCAACCGCAGGCCGCCGCCGCAGCGCATGCCGCTGCCGATGCCGGAGTGGCCGCTGTGAAAGATGGCCGGCAGCTTGTGCTCGGCGATCACCTCATAGATCGGCCAGGCCATCTTGTCGTACGGATAGAAGCCCTGCACGGTCGGATGGAACTTGAAGCCGCGCACGCCGTGCTCGGCGATCAGCCGTCGCGCCTCGCGCGCACCCATCTTGCCCTTGTGCGGGTCGATACTGGCGAAAGCGATCATGATGTCGCGGTTCTGTTGCGCCGCCTCGGCCACCTCCTCGTTGGGTATGCGGCGGCGGCCGATCTGCGCCTCCGCATCGACCGTGAACATGACCAGGCCGATCTTCCGTTCGCGGTAGTAGGCGATCGTCTCGGCGATGGTCGGACGGCGGTTGGACTTGAAGTAGCGGTCGGCGGCGCGGTCGTACTCTTCGCCGTAGGCATCAAAGGGGTTCCAGCACGACACCTCGGCATGCGTGTGGACGTCGATCGCCACCAGGTCGGCGGTTTGCATCGGCTCCTCCGCGGGGACACTGTTCGTTACCCTGCATAATCGCACGAAAGCGGCCGCCCCGATGGCCGCCGAGCGCCCGCTGTCCCTGCGGCTCACCGACGCGTACACTTTAGTTCACAGACATAACGGTTTGCGATGATTGCGTCCGCTTCTGACCCCGCTGCTTTGTTGCAGTGCGAGCTGCTCGGGCCCGTCTGGCACCTGCGCCTGAACCGGCCGGCCAAGCGCAATGCGCTGAACGATGCGCTGATCGCGGCGCTGCATGAGGCATTCGCCCAGCCGCCGACGGAGGCGCGCGTGGCGGTGATCTCGGCCGCCGGCGAGCATTTCTGCGCCGGGCTGGACCTCTCGGAGCTCGCCGAACGCAGCGTCTTCGACGGTGTGGAGCACGCCCGCATGTGGCACGCCGCGTTCGATCGCATCCAGTTTGGCCGCCTGCCGGCGGTGGTCGCGCTGCACGGCGCCGTGGTCGGCGGCGGGCTCGAGCTAGCTGCCGCCGCACACATCCGGGTGGCCGATGCGACCGCCTTTTACGGCCTGCCGGAGGGCAAGCGCGGGCTGTTCGTCGGCGGCGGCGGCTCGGCGCGGCTGCCCCGTCTGATCGGCTACGCGCGCATGACCGACATGATGCTGACCGGCCGCGTGCTCGATGCGCAGGAAGGGCAGGCGTGCGGGCTGTCGCAGTACCTGGTGGAGGCGGGGCAAGCGCTGGCCAAGGCGATGGAGCTGGCGCGGCGCATCGCGGACAACGCGCCGCTGTCCAACTACGCCGTGATCCAGGCGCTGCCGCGCATTGCTCAGTTGTCGCAGCCCGACGGCCTCTTCATGGAGGCGCTGATGGCGGCCATCAGCCAGGGCGACGAAGCAGCCAAGCAGCGCATGCGCGACTTCCTGGAAGGCCGCGGCGAGAAGGTCCGCAAGTCCGTTTGATGGCGGGAGGACCGACGATGACGGCGCGTTACCGTGCGATCGAGGTCGACGGCTGCCTGGCGGCCAGCGTCGAGCGGCGGGCCGACGGCACCGTGATTTTGCGTTCGACCACCCCATTGGGCGAGTACCCGCGGCGTCTGACCGACTGCCTGGAGCATTGGGCGCAAGCGGCGCCGCAACGGACGTTCGTCGCCAAGCGCAGCGGCGGGGGCGCGTGGCGCGAGATCTCGTACCGCGAGATGCGCGAGCGGGCGCGCGCCGTGGCGGCGGCGCTGGTGGCGCGCGGGCTGTCGGCGCAGCGGCCGATCGCGATCCTGTCGGACAACGACCTCGAGCACCTGACGCTTGCGCTCGGCGCGCTGTATGCGGGCGTGCCGTATGCGCCGATCTCGCCGGCGTATTCGCTCGTGTCGCGCGATTTCGGACGGTTGCGCCACATCCTGGGCAAGCTGACGCCCGGCCTGGTCTTCGCCGCCGGCCCCGAATACGGGGCGGCAATCGCCGCCAGCGTAGCGGACGACGTCGAAGTCGTGCTCGCCAGCGGGACGCTGCCTTCGCGCCCGGTCACGCCGTTTTCGGCGCTGCTGGCCGGCGGCGATGCGGCGGCGCTGGAGGCGGCACATGCCCGCGTCGGCCCGGAGACGATCGCCAAGTTCCTGTTTACTTCCGGTTCGACCAAGCTGCCGAAGGGCGTGATCAATACGCATCGCATGCTGTGCAGCAACCAGCAGATGCTGCGCCAGTGCCTGCCGTTTCTCGCCAGCGAACCGCCGGTGCTGGTCGACTGGCTGCCGTGGAACCACACGTTCGGTGGCAACCATAACGTCGGCATCGTGCTCTACAACGGCGGCACGCTGTATATCGACGAGGGCAGGCCCACGCCGCAGGGCATCGGCGAGACGCTGCGCAACCTGCGCGAGATCGCGCCGACGATCTATTTCAACGTGCCGAAAGGCTTCGAGGAGATCGCCGCTGCGATGGAGCGCGACGACGCGCTGCGCCGCTCGCTGTTCTCGCGCGTGAAGGCGTTTTTCTTCGCGGGGGCCGGACTGTCGCAGGCGGTGTGGGACCAGCTCGACCGGCTGGCCGAACGCACCATTGGCGAGCGCATCCGCATGCTGACCGGTCTGGGCATGACCGAAACCGCGCCTTCCTCGATGTTCGCACTGCGGCCCGACATCGCCGCCGGCCATGTTGGCCTGCCCTGCCCCGGCGTCGAGGTCAAGCTCGTTCCCTGCGGCGAGAAGACCGAGGTGCGCTTCCGCGGCCCCAACGTTATGCCCGGCTACTGGCGCGAACCGCAGCTGACCGCCGAAGCCTTCGATGAGGAAGGCTTCTACAAGACCGGAGACGCGGTGCGCTGGGTGGATGCCGCCGACCCGCAACGCGGCCTGCTGTTCGACGGCCGGGTAGCCGAGGATTTCAAGCTGTCCACCGGCACCTTCGTCAGTGTCGGGCCGCTGCGCGCCCGCATCGTGACCGCCGGCGCACCGTACCTGCAGGATGCGGTGATCGCGGCACCGGACCGCGATGAAATCGGCGTGCTGCTGTTTCCGCGTCTGGAGGAATGCCGCCAGCTCGCCGGGCTGCCGCCGCAGGCGGCGCCGCGCGAAGTCCTCACCGCACCGCCGGTGCGCGCGTTCTTCCAGGCGCTGGTGGACCGGCTCTGGCGCGAGGGCACGGGCAGCTCCAACCGCGTGGCGCGCGCGCTGCTGCTGGAGCAGCCGCCCTCGATCGACAAAGGCGAGATCACCGACAAGGGTTCGATCAACCAGCGGGCGGTACTCACGCACCGGGCGGCGCTGGTCGATGCGCTGTATCGCGGCGATGCCGATGCCGATCTGCTGCTGATGCCGCGGCGCGCGGGTTAAATGGCTTACAGGTGCACGTGCCGCAGGCGCGCCACCTTGGCCAGCAACTCGAAGAGCATCGTGCGCTCGCCGGCGCTCAGGTGCTTGAGCAGCGCCTCCTCCATGCCGTCGGCGGCGGCCGCGGCCTTCTTGGCCAGCGCCTCGCCGCGCCGGGTCAACCCGATGATCTGCGCACGCGCGTCGCGGCTGCTGCGGCGGCGCTCGATCAGCCCCTTGCCCTCTAGCCGAGTCAGCAGGTTGGTGAGGTTCGACGGCGCCGCACCGAGCGTGCGGCCAAGTTGCCGCTGCGTCAC
>JANWUU010000322.1 GCA_025057735.1 Burkholderiaceae bacterium | reverse complement strand
TGATCGGCACCGATTCCGGATACGGATCGAGGTTGGCGAGCTGCGCGATCAGACCCGCGCGTTCGCGCCGCGACTCGCCCATGCCCAGGATGCCCCCGCAGCAGACGGCAATGCCGGCTTCGCGGACCGCCTGCAGCGTCTGCAGCCGTTCCTGGTACTGGCGCGTCGTGATGATGCGACCGTAGAACTCGGGCGCCGTATCCAGGTTGTGGTTGTAGTAATCGAGGCCCGCCGCCTTCAGCGTGCGCGCCTGCTGCGGTGACAGCATGCCTAGCGTGCAGCAGGTTTGCAGGCCTTCGGCCTTGACCGCCTGCACGAGCCGCGCGACACGCGCCAGGTCGCGCTCATTTGGAGCCCGCCATGCCGCTCCCATGCAGAAGCGCGTCGCGCCGGCCGCCTTGGCCGCGCGCGCGGCGGCCACCACGGCATCGACCTCCATTAATTTGCCCGCCGCCACGCCGGTGTCGTAATGCACCGACTGCGGACAATAGGCGCAGTCTTCTGGGCAACCGCCGGTCTTGATCGACAGCAGCGACGAAAGCTGCACCACATTGGGATCGAAATGCTGACGATGGACGGTCTGCGCCTGAAACAGCAGGTCCATCAGCGGCTGCTCGAGCAAGGCAAGCACCGACGCCACGGTCCAGCGGGAGGGTGGTGTTGGTGCAGGCGCGTTGGCGGCGTGTGTCACAAAGGGCCTCCTAGGTCATTGCGACAGGAACGCAAGTGGTAAGTCTAGGCAAGGGTGGCCGTCGCGCCGCGCTCCAGCGTCGGCCGCGCGCGCGCAGGCGACCGCCGGGGCCCCTGCGCTCGGCCCAGCCGGATCGCCTGCTGCAAGGCGGCAACCCGCGACGGCAGGCCGGCATCGGCGGCCAGCGCACGCAGCACGGCCACGCCGCAGGCGCCACATGCGGCCGCAGCCTGCGCGCGCTCCACATCGATGCCGCCGATGGCGACGACGGGCTCGGTGAGCACCGTGCACCAGTAAGCCAGGTTGTCCTCGCCCTGCGGAATCCACGCCATGTCCTTAGTCGTGGTCCGATGGATCGGGCCGCAGGCGATATAACTCGGGGCAAGGGCACGCGCGCGGCACACTTCCCAGTAACTGTGCGTGCTGACGCCAAGCCGCAGGCCAGCGCGGCGCAACCGCTCGAGATCTTCCTCGCCAAGCGCATCGAGGTCCTGCTGGCCCAGATGAACGCCGTAGGCGCCGACTTCGAGCGCCAGTGCCCAGTAGTCGTTGACGAAAAACTGCGCTTGCATCGCACGCGCCGCCGCGCACGCCTCTGCGACTTGCGCGCGCAGATCCGGTTGCGCCGCGTTCTTGATGCGCAGCTGAACGCTACGGCAGCCGGCGGCAAGAATCGCTTTAACTGCCGCGGCGCTGTCGGCAATTGCGTACAGGTCGAGTGGGGCAAGCAGCGGTGCAAACGTCGGCGGCGCCCATACGGGCCGCGTCGGCGCCAGCGTCGGCAGCGCGTCGCGCGTCAGCGCAAACGCGGGCTGGACATGCACGGGGCCCGCGCCCGCGCCGGCCGCATAGCCGGCGCGCACTGCTGCGGTGGTGGCCAGCTTGGCGAGCACCAGCGCATCGGCCTCGCAGTAACCGCAGGCCAGCGCCGCCGCCGCGCTGCTGGCGAACGTGCAGCCGGTGCCATGCGTGTGCGGCGTATCAAGGCGCGGCAGCGCAAGCCACCCACGCGTCTGCGGCGTGTCGATCCAGTCAGCGGCAAGCCCTTCATGCGCATCGCCGCCGGTAATCGCCACCGCCTGTGCGCCCCAGGCGCGCAACTGCGCGGCTGCCTGCGGAACCTCCTCAGCCGTCAGATGCGGCAACCCGAGCAAGCGCGCTGCTTCCGCGCGGTTCGGCGTGACGATCGTCGCGCGTTCGATTAGCGCCCGATAGGCCGCAGAGGCGGCCTCGTCCGCGAGGCGCGCGCCGCAGGAGGCCGCCAGCACCGGATCGACGACCAGGGCGAGCCCCGGTTGCCGCGCGCGCAGCGCATCGACCGCCTGCACGACCGCGCGGATCTGCTCGGCGCCGCCCAGCAGCCCGGTCTTGAGCGCGCGCGGCGGCAGGTCATCCTGCAGCGCCGCAAGCTGCGCCGCAAGCTGCGCCGCACTGACCGGTTCCACCCGCGTCACCGCGCGCGAGTTCTGCGCCGTGATCGCAGCCACCACTGGGCAAAGGTGCACGCCGAAAGCCTCAGCCGCCCGCAGGTCGGCGGCCAGTCCCGCGCCGCCGCCGCTGTCGTTGCCGGCGATGCTCCAGAGGATGGGTCGGGCGCTACCCTCGTGCATGTGCCCGTCAGCCCAACAGAAACGGCTGGCCGGTCACCGGCGTACTTGGCACCGCTAGGTCCTGCTTGGCCATGATGCCAGCACGGTAGGCGGCGCGGCCGGCTGCCACCGCATCGCGAAAGGCGCATGCCATCGTGACCGGATCGCGCGCCTGCGCCACCGCCGAGTTAATCAACACTGCGTCGTAGCCCATCTCCAGCGCAGCAGCCGCATGCGACGGTGCGCCGATGCCGGCATCGACAATTAGGGTCGCCTCCGGCAGCCGCTCCCGCAGCGCACGCAGGGCGAACGGGTCGAGCAGACCCTGCCCGGAGCCAATCGGCGCCGCCCAGGGCATCAGCACTGCGCAGCCGGCATCGAGCAGCCGCCGGCAGGCGATCAAGTCGTCGGTGCAGTACGGCAGCACCGTGAAGCCCTCGCGTACGAGCTGCCGCGCCGCCGCTTCCAGCTCGAAGACGTCCGGCGCCAGCAGATACTCGTCGCCGATGACCTCCAGCTTCACCCATGACGTTTCGTACAGCTCGCGCGCCATCAGCGCCAGTTGCACCGCCTCGCGCGCACTGCGGCAACCGGCGGTGTTCGGCAGCAGCCGCGCGCCGGTTTCAGCTAGTACGGTGCGGATCATCTCGATGAATCGGTTCTCCTTCTCGGCGCCAGCAGCCAACGCGCGTTTCAGTCCGACGGTCACCACCTGCGTGCCGCTGGCGCGGATCGCGTCCGCAAGCACCTGCGGGGAGGGGTAGCCCGCAGTGCCGAGCAACAGCCGGCTGGTCAGCGGCACGCCGCCCACAAACCAGGCATCCGCCCGCAGCAAGGGTTCGGACGTGCCCATGACTAGCCTCCGACGATGCGGCGGAACAAGAACACCGCCTCGCCGGCCGCAAGCGTGCGGGCAGCGCGCGCGCTGCGGGGCACGAACTCGCCATCGATCGCCGTGGCTACGGCGTCGTCCGCATAGCCAAGCGACTGCAGCAGCGCCGCCAGCGTTGTGCCTGCCGGCACGGCATACGGCTTACCGTCAAGCAGGACCTCAATCGTCTTGGTGTTCATCACGCCGTCTCCATCACTGCCGCCAACCTTGCCAGCGCCTCCTCGGCCAGTGCTGGCGCCACCAGCCAACCGTGTCGGTACAGACCATTGATGCGCAACAAGCCCGGGACACACTCCAGGTGCGGCAAATTGTCCGGCAGCGCCGGCCGCAGGTTGCGGTCCAACTGCAGAATGCGCGCCTCCGCCAACGCCGGCATCGCGCTGTATGCGGCGGCCATCAGCTCTACCGCCGATCGCAGCGACACCGGCGAGCGGTCCTCGCTCTCAATGCTGCTCGCCCCTAGCAGCAGCTCGTCGCCGTTGCGCGGCACCAGATAGACGAAGTACCGCGGATGCAGCAGGCGCACTGGCCGCGTCAGCCCGTGCGCGGGCAGTTGCAGCCAGACCGTCTCGCCGCGCACCCCGCGCACCGACAGTTGCGGCCGCGCGCCGAGGCCGCGTGTGTCGACCGCCCAGTCAAAGCGCCGCTCGCCGCCGTCGGCCAAGTACAGCCGCCCGGGCGCCACCGCCGCTACCGGCCGCTGCCAGTGCCAGCGCACGCCCTCCGCCCGCTCGTGTAGCGCCTGCATCGTCGCCACCGGCTCGATATGCCCTTCGCCCGGCAACAGCCAGGCATGCGTGACCCCCGCAAGCGCCGGCTCCAGCGCGCGCAGCGCTTGCGCATGAAGCGGCTGTGGCGCGCGCGCCGGCGGCTGCGCGCCGATGCGCGCCAGCACACGATAGGCGCTCGGCAAATCGTGCCGATGCGCTACCAGTAGGCTGCCGCGTTGCGAGAAGGTCGACACGCGCAACGCGGCGGTAATCGTCGCCCAATGCGCGATCGACCGCCAGCCGAGCTCTGCGATGCGGGGCTCGCCGCCGTCCAGTTCCGCCGTCGGCGACAGCATGCCGGCGGCGGAGAAGGCGGCCGCGCCGTGGCCGTCGAACGCGGGCTGTGGGCCGGCCATGGCGTCGAACACCTCGACCGTGTGGCCGTCGCGCGCCAGATGCCAGGCGAGCAGCCGGCCCATCAGGCCGGCGCCGGCGATGCCGATGCGCATCGTCAGCCCCGCGCCACCGGGATGTAGAGCTCGCCGCCGGCGGCGCGGAATTCCGCCGATTTCGCCGCCATGCCAGCAGCGACGTAATCGCGTACCTCCTGCGTGATCTTCATCGAACAGAACTTCGGCCCGCACATCGAGCAGAAGTGCGCCACCTTGGCGGCCTCCTTCGGCAGCGTCTCGTCGTGGAATTCGCGCGCCGTGTCCGGATCGAGCGCGAGGTTGAACTGGTCGTACCAGCGGAACTCGAAGCGCGCCTTGGACAGCGCGTCGTCGCGCGCGCGCGCCGCCGGATGCCCTTTGGCCAGGTCGGCCGCATGGGCGGCGATTTTGTAGGCGATGATGCCTTGTTTGACGTCGTCGCGATCGGGCAGCCC
>JANWUU010000321.1 GCA_025057735.1 Burkholderiaceae bacterium | reverse complement strand
CTGGCGCAGAAGGGCGGCGCGGTGTTTTCGCACGTACAGATCGCGCAGCGGCCCGAGGAGCTGTACGCCACCCGCATCGCGATGGGCGAGGCGGATCTGGTGCTCGGCTGCGACCTGATCGTCGCCGCTGGCGCCGAGGCGCTGTCCAAGATGCAGGCCGGGCGAACGCGCGCGGTGCTGAACACGGCGGAGACGCCGACGGCGGACTTCGTGAAGAACCCGAACTGGCAGCTGAATGCTGCAGCGTTGGTGCAACAAGTGCGCGAGGCACTCGGCGGCGAGGTCAACCTGGCGCTGGTGGATGCGACAGGGCTGGCCACGGCGCTGCTCGGCGACGCGATCTACACCAATCCATTCGTGCTCGGCTATGCCTGGCAAAAAGGCTGGATCCCCTTGTCTGGCGAGGCGCTGCGGCGCGCCATCGAGCTCAACGGTGTGGCGGTGGCGGCCAATCTGCGCGCCTTTGAGTGGGGTCGCGCGGCCGCGCACGATCCTGAGGCCGTGCGCCGCCTCGCCACCCGCGAGCAAGGCGCGCAGGTCATCGAGCTGAAACGGTCGACGGACTCGCTGGCGGAAATAGTTGCGCGGCGCGTGCAATACCTGACGGCCTACCAAAACGCCGCCTATGCGCAGCGCTACGAGGCGCTGGTGTCACGCGTGCGGCGCGTCGAGTCGGAGCGGATCGCCGGCGCCACTCAGCTGGCGGAGGCGGTGGCACGCAATTACTTCAAGCTGCTTGCCTACAAGGACGAATACGAGGTGGCGCGGCTGCATGCGGACCCCGCTTTCCGCGCGCGTCTGGCGGCGCAGTTTGAAGGCATCGACGGCCGGCCCCTCCGGCTGTACTTCCATCTGGCGCCGCCGCTGCTGGCGCCGCGCGATCCGGCCACCGGACTGCCGCGCAAGCTGCGCTTCGGCCCGTGGATACTGCCGCTGTTTGCACTGATGGCGAAGCTGCGCTTCCTGCGCGGCACGCCCTTGGATCCGTTCGGCTATACCGCGGAACGCAAGGCCGAGCGCGCGCTGATCGTCGAGTACGAACAACTGATCGAGGAGCTGCTGGAGAAATTGGCGCCCGATACCCACGCGCTGGCGGTGCAACTGGCCAGCCTGCCAGAAGAAATCCGCGGCTTCGGGCACGTGAAGGCGCGCGCCATCGATGCCGTGCGCACGAAGCGGGAGGCGCTGCTTGCGCGGCTGCGCGGCGGCAAGGCGGCGCAGGTGATCAAGCTGCCCGCGAGGGCTGCTTAGGATGGCGGCCGCCGCGGGCGCGCGGCACGAACACGAGCGGCTGCTCGCGCGGCGGCCGCAGCCCTAGGTTACGCGCCTGAGCCGAAAGCGCCTGGCCCTGGTCGTCGGCAAGCGCCGCCTGCCGCGCACGCGCGATCGCCTCGGCACGCGCTACAGGGTCCGCCGCCGCGCTACCCTCAGCGAGCTCGTTCAAAATGTACTCGAATTGGCGGCGAGTGCGTTCATGGGTGGCACCGTAACCTTTGATCAGCCGCGCGCACTGCGCGATTTCATATCCCAGCTGCCAGTGGCGCGCCAGCCCGTCTTGTACCGCCGCTAGCCAGCGCTCGATCAGCGCCTGCTCATCGCGGTAGCGCTGACCGTAACGTCGCAGCCGGCGCAGCGCCACGAGTAGCCGCAGCGCCAGCGTGCCTGCCACCGTGTGGGTGGCAAGCTTCAGCGCGATTTCCAGCGGCGGCCGCCCGCGCGCACGGCGCCGCTGCTCCCAAGCGAGCAGCCGCTGCGCAAGCGGCGGCGGCAGCAACGCCGCCACTTCCGGCACACCGGGTTTGAAGAAATCGTAGATGCGCACCAGATCGGCTGCGCCCGCGCCAACCTCGCGCCGCACGCGCGCGCGCCGCGCCGCAGCCACTTTGCGCTGCGCCACGCGCGCAATGTCATCGAAAGTCATCCACACGGCAAGAAGCCGGGCCGCCTCGCGCGTGCAGGCAAGACCGTGCTGCTCGCGCGCATCGGCCGCCCGCTCGACCGCCAGCAGGCGGCGCACCCGCTGCAGATAGAGCCGTGCGTACTCGGCATCCTGGTATTCAGCCAGGCGCGGCAGCGCAAGCGCCAGCACCTCGTGCAGCGCGGTCGGAAACTCGCCGGCGATCAGCGGCGCGGGCGCAGGCACCGTCCGCACGGCAGCGGGAGAGGGGGCAGCGCCATCGCCGCGCGCAACCGCATCGTACGCGAGGGCGAACCCGCGCAAATTGGCCTGCACGCCTTTGCCGCTGGCGCGGATGGCTGCCTCGTAGGCATCGCGGGGGAAAGGCAGCACGCCGCTGGCCGCAAGCGCCCCCAGCAGCACCGCACTGATCGGCGTTCCCGCCTGCCGCGCCAGCGCTTGCATATCAAAGAGGTCGGCGCGCCGCGCCTGCCGCTGCACGATGGAGATCAGCCGCGCGGAATCCACACGCCCGTCGGTCAGTGCCATTTTCTCGGTGGTGGTCAGCGTCCGCGCGGTCGAGCTGATCACGCGCGTGCGCTCCGGGCTCACCAGGCCATGGCCGATCTGGCGCACCGTCTCCAGCAGCTCCGAGGACAACAGCAGGTCGAGCGCTCCGGGTACCGGATAGAGCCCGAACACGGGCGCGTCGCGCTCGCCCGCGGGCAACGGGTCCACCTCGATGTAGTAGGTGGTGGCACCGGAGCGCTGCGCCACGCCGGGGATCGCCGTCGTCTGCGCCAGGTGGCCGCACCGTACGGCGGTGTCGTAGATCCACTCGGAGAGGACGCCGCCGCCCTCGCCACCGAGCGCGCAGACGAGGATGCTGACCGGTGCGGACTCCCCGTCCATCCGTCACTCGACCTTGATGCCCGCTTCGCGGATGAAAGCGCCGAAGCGCGCGCGGTCGCGGTTCTGATGCTCGACCAGCTCCGCCCGCGACATCGGCGTCGCCTGCCCGCCGATGCCATGGATCGCGTCCAGCACGCGCTTGTCGCTCAGGCTCTTGTTGATCTCGCGATGCAAAAGCTCGACGATGGCCGCCGGCGTACCCGTCGGCGCATACACCGCGAAAATCGTGTCGGCGTCGAAGCCCGGCATGCCGCTTTCCGCGAGCGTCGGCACGTCCGGCAGCTGCGCCGCGCGGTTGAGGCTGCCGACGGCCAGCAGCTTCAGTTTTCCCTCCTTTGCATGCCGCAGGCCTGGGCCGGGATCGAACATGAACTGCACCTGACCGGCGAGCAGGTCGTTGAGGGCCGGGGCGGCGCCGCGGTACGGAACGTGCGTGGCGACGATGCCGGCGCGGCGCGTGAACATCTCGCCGGCCAGGTGGGGCGAGCTACCGTTGCCGGCGGAGCCGTAGGAGAGCTTGTTCGGATGCGCCCTAGCGTAGGCGATGAACTCCTGCACGGTGTTCCCCGGCACCGACGGATGCACGAGCAAATAGACCAGCACGCGCGCCACCGCCGCCACCGGCGTCAGGTCGCGCTCCGGATCGAACGGCATCTTCGCGTACAAAAACGGGTTGATCGTGATCGCCCCGCCGGAGCTCAGTAGCAGCGTGTAGCCGTCCTTGTCGGCCTTGGCCACCGCGTCGGCGCCGATGTTGCCGTTCGCGCCGGGCCGGTTCTCGACCACGAACTGCTGCCCAAGCGAGCTCGACAGCGACGCCGCCACCGCTCGCGCCAAGATATCGGCCGCCCCGCCGGGCGGGAAGTTCACGATCAGCTTCACCGGCTTGTTCGGATACGCCTGCGCCCACACCGCCGATGACGGCAGGGCACTGGCCAACAGCAGGGCGGCACTGCCCACCATCCAGGAACGTCGCGTTTTCATAGACTCGTCTCCCCTCGTGTTGTGAACGTCGGATTGCTTGACGCCGCGGCCTACGCCGGCACCAGCGCGCACAGCGCGGCGGCACGTAACCGGTCGAACAGCCGCTCGTGCCAGCGTGGGTGCCGGATGACCTCGGCGCGGTAAAACGACGGGCACAGCGTGGCGGCGTGCGCGTTTTCGCCGCACAGGCCACAGCCGACGCAGCCGTCGATCACGGTGGCCACCGGATCGGTCTTCAGTGGATCCGGGTTGTCTTTCAAGGTCAGCGTCGGACAGCCGGAGAGGCGGATGCACTCATGATCGCCGTTGCAGACGTCCTCGTCGACGCCGTAGCGCACCCGCACCACGCGCTCGCCGCGCGCCAGCCGCGCCGCCATCCAGGGCCGGATCCGGCGGCTGCGCTCCAGTTGGCATTCCCCCTCGGCGATGACCACCTTCAGCCCTTTTTCCGGGGCGGTCAGCGCCTGCAGCAGCACGCGTTTCATCTCCGCCACGCGGTACGAATGCACGGTGCGCAGCCAGCGCACGCCGATGCCGCGCAACGTATTTTCGATCGTCTGCTCCTGCGCGGTCAGGCTCTGCTGCTTGTCGGCCGCATCCGCCTTGGTCGCCACGCTGGGGGTGGAGATGATTTCCTGCGTGCCGGTGGCGGAGGTGTAGCCGTTCTTCATGATCAGCAGCACCGCGTCGTCGCCGTTGAACAGCGCGGTCTGCACGCCGGTCAGCAGGCCGTTGTGCCAGAAACCGCCGTCGCCCATCACCGCGACCGTGCGCGTGGCCATCGCCGGCGACACCCCGGCGCGGCTCGCCAGGCTCATGCCATAGCCGAGGATCGAGTGCCCCTGCGAGAACGGCTCGAAGGTGGCGAAGGCATGACAGCCGATGTCGGCGGCCACGTGCAGCGGGCCGATCTCGCGCTGTGCCAGTTTCATCGCCGCGAAC
>JANWUU010000286.1 GCA_025057735.1 Burkholderiaceae bacterium | reverse complement strand
TTCTCGCGCGTGTTGCGCGAACGCTCCTCCTGCCACTGCACCGGCACCCCGAATTCACGCTCCAGCGCCTCGCGCATCAACGCCGCTTCGGAGGCGCGGTAACCCGGCGGGCGGCCGCCCGCCACCAGCACCGGCAGGCCGCTTTCGCGCGCCAGCGTCGCCCCGTACCGGACGCGCTCCAGCGTCAGCGGCGCCAGCGTCTCGCCGCCATACTCGGCCGCATGCGCGCGCAGCCCGCCGCCGGGGATCACCAGCGCCTGCATTGCGCGCACACGCTCTGGCGCGACCGGCTCCGTGGGCGCCAGCAGTAGCGTCAGCAGCGATGCCCCTAGCGGCGTGCCCACCAGATAAAGCAGCGCCAGCGCACCGATGCAAAGCGGCGTCCCGGCGCGCGGAAAGCGGCGCGCGGCGAGCGCGCCCGCCAGCGCAAGCAGAATCAACGCCCCCGGCGGCAGCAGCAGCGCCTTCGCCACTGCGTACAGCGTCGCGGCGAAACCAGCGTCAGCGGGCACGGGCCAGCAGCTCGCGCAGATGCCGCACCGGGATCGCGTAGGAGATGCCCGACGGCTGCGACAGCGCGCTTTCCTTGGTGCCCTTGACGAACACCATGTTGACGATGCCGACCACCTCGCCGCTGGCGGGGTCGTACAGCGGGCTGCCGCTGTGGCCTGGATAGGCGGTGGCATCGAGCTGAAAGACCGGAAACGCACCTCGCTGCAGGCGGCGCACCGTCTTCGCGTCGAGGCCGCTGCCGGTCGGCGGCGGAATCGCGATCGGAGTCACCGCCGCCACCATCGCGCGATGCGTGACCGGGAACGGTCCGAGCACGGTACCGAGCGGGAACCCGGTAAACAGCAACTGGTCGCCTTCCGCCGTCGCGTCGGCGGCGGCGAGCGCCAGCGTCGGCAGCGCGCTACCGATGCGCAACAGCGCCAGATCGTGCTCCTCGTCCACCGCAACCGGCAGCGCCTCGATGACTCGGGCGGAATTCGTGTCGCCGCCGGGCGCGAGCACCGCGAGCCGCTCCGGCTCGCTGCCGGCCGCCAGCGCAACCGGCAGGACATGCGCGTTGGTGGCGATCAGGCGGCCGTCGGCGACCGCGAATCCGGTGCCGAGGAAACGGAACGGCGGCGTACGCGTGCGCTGCAGCGTGCCGACGGCGACGACGGCGCCGCGAACCCGCTCGATCGCCGCGCGCGCCGACTGCGCACGCGCGGGCAGTGCGGCCGCCGCAAGCATCGCCGCAAGCCAGCGGCGTCGCGAGGCAGCCGCGCGCTGCGCGGTCATGGTCGACTCAGGCGCGCGACGCGAAGTGGCGCACGTACCAGCCGACCGCCTCGCGCAGCCCGCGTTCGACATCGTGCGTCGGCGCGTAACCGAGCAGCCGCTGCGCTTTGACGATCGCCGCCTGCGAATGGCGCACATCCCCCGGGCGGAACGGTCCAAAGTGCGGCGGCGGCACCTGCAAGTCCGGCCGTTCGGTGCGCAGCGCCGCCGCGAGCTGCGCGTGCAGTTGCTTCAGCGTGGTGCGCCCGCCGACCGCCACGTTGTAAACCTGATGGAGGGCGGCCTCGTCCTCGACCAGCGCGGCGCGCAGGTTGATCTGCACGGCGTTGGCCACGTAGCAGAAATCGCGTGAGGTCTCGCCGTCGCCGTTGATCGTGCAGGGCTCGCCGTGCAACATCGCGCGCGCCCAGCGCGGAATGACCGCCGCGTACGGGCCCTCCGGGTCCTGGCGGGCACCGAAGACGTTGAAATAACGCAGGCCGATGGTCGGCAGGCCATAGCAGCGGCCGAAAACGTCTGCGTAGAGCTCGTTCAGATACTTGGTCACCGCGTACGGCGACAGCGGGCGGCCGATGCGGTCTTCCACCTTCGGCAGCTCTTGTGAGTCGCCGTAGGTGGAGCTCGACGCCGCGTAGATGAAGCGCTTGACGCCGGCGTCCCGCGCGGCGACCAGCATGTTCAGGAAGCCGGTGGCGTTGGCGGCATGGGTGGCGAGCGGCGCCTCGATCGAGCGCGGCACCGATCCCAACGCCGCCTCGTGCAGGACGATCTCGACACCCTGGCAGGCGCGCACGCAGGTGGGTAGATCGACGATGTCCCCCTCGATGAACTTAAAACGCCGCCAGGCCTCATCGCCCACCGCGACCCGCACCTCCTCGAGGTTCTCGCGTTTGCCGGTGGCAAAGTTGTCCAGCCCCACGACCTCCTGCCCGAGCTTCAGCAGCGCCTCCGTCAGGTGCGAGCCGATGAACCCGGCCGCCCCGGTCACGAGCCACCGGCGCCGCCGCGCCGAAATCGCGGAATCGACCGTCATCGGTTCACAGGCGCCAGAGTTTGACGCCGCGCGTGCGCAGCGCCTGCGGGTCGTACTGGCACTTCACGTCGGCCAGCACGCCCCCGGGGATCAGTTTCGCCAGCAGGTCGTCCAG
>JANWUU010000276.1 GCA_025057735.1 Burkholderiaceae bacterium | reverse complement strand
GCGCGCGGACGCCTGCGGCCGTCACTGTTTTGCCGGATGTAACCGCGCCGGTGACGACGCGTTACCGCCCGCCCTTGTCCTTCGGCACGGCCACCGCGTTGCAGGGCTGCTCGGAGAAGACGACGCGCCCCTGCACGGTGCACTTGAAGATGGTGCCGGGGGCCATCAGCACCTCCGCCTTCGGCGGCGCGGTCGGCGCGGGCGCCTGCGCCTGCGCCGGCTTCACGCCCACCTCCACGACGGGCACCGTCACCTCGGGCGGCTTCGGTGGCACCAGCCAGCGGTAGGTCATGAAGGCGACGCTCGCCACCAGGGCGACGGAGACGAAGGCCATGAGGATGCGCAGCGACAGGTCGTAGAGCCGGTCGCCGGCAGTCTGGGCCTGACGGACGTCCTGGACGCCGGGTGGGGGATCCAGCGGCATGGGCGGATTATCCCCGCGCGCCAGGGCGTCGTCCAAACGGCGGGTTCGCGGGCGCCTTTCCAGGGGATTTCGACGTCTTCGCCGGCTTCCGAACATTGGAACATCGCTCGCCGTTCATTTGCTCACACTCGCCATCCCGATGCTGCGTCCTGCGCTCGCGGCCCGCCTCGCTGGCGGCTGTGTCTTCGTCTCTGCGTTTCTCGCCTGCGGCGGCGGGGGCGGCGGCTCGGCGGCGACGGCTGTCGCACCGTCGCCGACGCCCGCGCCGGCCACGCCGCAGGTCACCGCGGTGTCGCCGACCACGGTCACGCCGCCGGTCCACGTGACTGCCACTGGCAGCAACCTCGATCAGGTGCAGTCGGCGCGACTCGGCAATACGACGCTCGCGATCGCGGCGCAGTCGACGACCACCCTGGCACTCGACGTACCGGTCGGTGCGGCGAGCGGCTTCCTGACGCTGGTCGGGCGCGACGGCGTGTCGCGGCATACTCCATCCTAGTCACCGTCGTCAACGCCATGACGGTGGACCTCGTTCAGCCCTGCCACCGTGGCGCGCGGCGCACCGCTGACGATCACGGGCTCGGACCTGAATCGCGCCACCGCCGTGGAGTTCGCCGGCGGCGCCACCGCGGCCATCGCCTCGCGCAACGGCAGCGGCGCGATCGCCGTCACGGTCCCGGCAGCGGCCGCCAGCGGAACCTTCACGGTGATCGGCGATGCCGGCGACCGCGTGCCGAGCGCGAGCCCGCTCACCGTGGTGGCGCCCATTTCGGTCGACGCCAACGCCACCTATCGCGTCGCCGCCGGTGCGCCAGTGACGATCAGCGGCAGCGGGCTGACCAGCGTGACGGCGGTGACGATCGGCGGCAGCGCGGCCACCATCCTGTCGCGCAACGACACGCAGCTCGTGGTCGGCGTCCCGGCGGGCCTGAACTGCGGGCCGATCACCCTGCTCGCCAACACCCAGCCGGCGGTGCCAGCCGGCAGCGTGGTGGTCGGCGCGGGCTGCACGCTGCGCATTGCCGGTATCAAGTTCGCGCAGGTGCTGTCACAACGCGCCGGTGAGGTCTACCAGCGCCTGGTGCTGCGCAGGCAGACGCTGGTGCGCGCCTACGTGGTGGCCGAGACGGCCGGCAGCGTCGCGCCGCCGGCGCGGCTGGTCGCGAGCGCCGGCGGGACCACGCTGGGCACGCTGCCGATGAGCGGGCCGGCGACCGTGCCGCAACTCGCCGCCGGCAGCCCGATCCCGGCCAGCCTGCGCTACGACGAGACGCTCACCTTCAACGCCACGCTGCCGAACGCCTGGGTCACCACCGGCCTGCAGGTGCGCGTGGAGGTCGATCCGGAACAGCGCTACGGTACGACCGTGACGATGAACGCGCAGCCGGTCGAGGGCGCGCAGACCACGATCGACCTCGTCCTGGTGCCACTTGTCTCCGGACCCAACGTGCCGACGATGCCGGATCCAGCGCTCGCGGTCGACGAGCTGGTGCGGCGCTTCCCGGTGGCGCGCGAGCGCGTGGCGGTTGCGATGCGACAACCCTACACCGTCGCGTCCACGGCCGACGGCGTCGACACCAGCACGGAGTGGTCCGATGTGCTGCGCGAACTGGAGCAGTTGCGGCGCGCCGAGGCGCCCGGCAAGCACTATTACGGGTTCGTGCGGCCGATGGTCTCTGCCGGCACGGCCGGCATCGGCTACGTGAATTCGGTGAATTCGACCTCGCCGTTGCTGTCCTCGCTCGGATGGGACGCCACGCGCAACTGGCGTCGCATCATGACGCACGAACTCGGCCACAACTTCAGTCGCCCGCATGCGCCATGCGGCAGCGTGTCCGGCGCCGATCCGGGCTATCCGTACGCCGGCGGCGCGCTGTCCGATGCGCCGCTGTTCGAATCGCTGCTCAACGATATCCAGTCGCCTGCCAACCAGTTCGACGTCATGGGCTACTGCAACGGCTCCTGGTTTTCCGATTACAACCTGCGCGAGGTGCAGCGCTTCCTGGAGGCGCGGCCGCAGCCGACGACGCTGTTCGTCGAGAACGCGACCGAGGGCGAGGTGCTCCACCTCTCCGGGCGCATCGTCGCCGGCGCCGTGCGCTTCGGCCCGGTACGGCGCGGGCGCGGCGCGGCAACCGCCGTCAGCGGCGGTGCGTACCGGGTGCGCCTGCAGATGGCTGACGGCGGGGTGGTGGAGCTGCCGGTGCAGACGGTCGCCGTCGATCACGTCGATCCCCCGGAGGAGCACTTCTTCGCCACCTTGCCCGCGCCGGGGCCACTGGCGCGGGTGGACCTGTTGCGCCAGGGTGCGGTGCTGCCGCACGCGGCGGACAGCCGCGCCATCGCCCGTATCCAGCGCGCGCAGGCCACACCGTCGGTGCCGCTGCAATGGCAGGAGCGGGGCAACGCGCTCGAGATAAGCTGGGACGCGGCCGCGACGCCGTATCTTTCCGTGGCGCACCGGGTCAATGGCATGCGCACGGTGCTTGCGCTCGACCGCCGCGGCGGCCGCGCGACGGTGGACATCGGCGCGTTGCCGCCGGGCGGCGAATACGAGTTCAGCCTCTCCGACGGACTGAACGCGCAGCTAACGGTTGTTGCGCGCTAGGGCTGCCCGGCCATCCGCATCGCCGAGGAAGACCGTGCGGTGCGGGAACGGGATTTCGATGCCGGCGGCGTCGAAGGCTTCCTTCAGGCGCTTGAGGAACTCGCGCCGTACCGCCCACTGCTCCAGCGGCCGCACCTTGAAGCGGCAGCGCAGCACGACGGCCGAGTCCTCCCAGCGCTCTACCCCGGCGATCTCGATGTCTTCCAGGATCTTCGGGCCGAAGCTCGAGTCGGCGCGCAGCTGCGCGCCGACCCGGCGCATGACCTCCAGCGCCGCGTCGACGCTCGCGCGGTAAGAAATTCCGACCTCGATCAGCGCGAACGCGAATTCGGTCGAGCGGTTGGTGACGATGGTGATCTGCCCGTTCGGGATGTAATGCACGGCGCCTTCCACGTCGCGCAGCTTCACCCGCCGCAGCGTCACTTCCTCCACCAGCCCGCTCTTGTCGGCAATCTGCACGACATCGCCGACGCGGATCTGGTTCTCCAGCAAAATGAAAAAGCCGTTGAAGTAGTCGCGAATCAGGCTTTGCGCGCCGAAGCCGACCGCGATGCCGACCACGCCGGCCGCGCCCAGGATCGGGGCAATCGATACGCCGAACTGGTTCAACACCAGCATCAAAATCACCAGCAGCACGCCAATGGAGATCACCTGCCGCAGCACGCGGCCGACGGTGCCGATCCACTTC
>JANWUU010000273.1 GCA_025057735.1 Burkholderiaceae bacterium | reverse complement strand
GCGGCGATCATTCCGACCATCGCCTCCACCACGTTCACGTTGCTGCCTTCCAGCGTGCCGGCGGCCACGCGCACGTTCGGATCGGCATCGGCCGCCTCGCCGCCGCGCAGGCGGAACAGGCCGTCGGTGCCCTTGACGAGTGCCTCGGTCGGTGGATTGACCAGTTTCAGGCGGCCGACCGCATTGACCGCCGCCTGGCCAGCCACCCTGGCGCTGACGGTGCCGTCGGGCGCCACCGTCACGCTGGCGTTGGCCGGCACCACGAGCGGACCGCCCTCGCCCAGCACCGGCAGCCCGTTCGGCAGCGTCAACGTGCCGTCAGCCGCCACCTGCAGGCTGCCGTTGCGCGTGTAGGCCTCGCCGCCGTCGGGCGCCTGCACCGCCAGCCAGCCAGCCCCCTGGATGGCCACGTCCAGATCGCGCCCGGTGGCGATCATCGGCCCCGGCGTGAAGTCCGCACCGAGGGTCGTCTCCACCGTCGCCACGCGCGTGCCGGCTTCCTGGCCGCGCAACGGCACCGCGCGCAGCGCCACCAGTTCGGCGCGAAAGCCGGTGGTGTTGGCATTGGCCAAATTGTTGGCCAGCGTCTCCTGCCGGTGCAGCAGGTGCTTGGCGGCGGCCATGCCGGTGTAAATGACGCGGTCCATCGCGGCGTCCTAGCCTCAGCGCAGGTTCACCAGCGTCTGCTGAATCTGGTCCTGCGTGCGGATGGTCTGCGCGTTCGCCTGGTAGACCCGCTGCGCGGTGATCATCTTGACCAGCTCCTCGGTCAGATCGACGTTCGCCTCCTCCAGCGCGCCGGACTGCAGCACGCCGAGCGTGCCGGAGCCGGGCGCCGCGACCAGCGGCTGGCCCGAATCGGAACTCTCCGCCCACTGGTTGTTGCCGAGCGACACCAGCCCCTGGGCGTTGACGAAGTTGGCGAGCACGATCTGCCCCATTGCGCGCGACTGGCCGTTGCTGTAGCGGCCGAGGATCACGCCGTCCTCGCCGATCGCGAAGCCGGCCAGGCGGCCGGTGGTGAAACCGTCCTGGCGCAGTTCGCTGACCGCGAAGTTGACGCCGAACTGCGTCATGTCGCGCGCCGGGAAGGTGAGCGGAAACGCCAGCGGCGAGGTGGCACCGTTGGTCAGCGGCATCGACACGTTCATGGTCACATCCGCCGCCAGCGTGCCGCTGGCGTTGAACGTAAGCGTGCCGATCGGCGCACCGCCGTTCAGCAGGCTGCCGTCGCCGGCGGCGTACACGTCCCAGGTGTTGGCGCCGGTCTTGCGGAAATACGTGGTCAGCGTGTGCGCATTGCCCTGCGAGTCGTACACCGTCATGGCGGTGGACGAGTTGTAGCTGGCCGGGTTGCTGATGCTGAAGGCCGAGGTCGGCGGCGCCTCGCGCGAATCGAGGTTCAGCGACATCCAGGCCTCGGAGGTCGCGCGCGGCGCGATGTTGGCAAGCGACAGCCGCAGGTCCACCGGGGTGGAGGCGACCACCTGGCCATTGGCGTCGGCCGGATAACCGGTCAGGCGGGCGCCGTTGGCGGTCACCAGATAGCCGTCGCGGTCGAGCGCGAACTGGCCGTTGCGCGTGTAGCTGATCGCGCCGTTGGTCGACAGGCGGAAAAAGCCGTTGCCGTTGATCGCCACGTCGAGCGGATTCGAGGTGGTGGCGATGTTGCCCTGCGTGAACTGCTGCCGCACCGCCGCCACCTTGGCGCCGATGCCGATCTGCACGCCGCTGCCGCCGGCGAGCGAATTGGCGAACACGTCGGCAAATTCCGCCCGCGCCGCCTTGAAGCCCACGGTCGAGGCGTTGGCGATGTTGTTGCCGATCGCGTCCAGGCTTCTGGCTGCAACGTTCAGACCCGATAATCCCTGCTGGAAACTCATCGTCCTTCCTCTCAAAGAATCTGCCGGATGTCGTCATAGGCGACGGTGCCGCCGCCGGCGAGCAACAGTTGCAGCTGGCCGTTGAGGCGGCGCACGCCTTCCACCCGCCGCGCCGCCAGCGCGGTGGCGGAGATTTCGCTGTTGCCGCTGACCGCCTTCACCGTGAACGTGTATGCGCCGGCGGCGGCGCGCGCGCCGGCATCGGTCAGGCCGTCCCACTCGAAGCGCGCCACGCCCGCCTCCTGGCGCGGCAAGGTGAGCGTGCGGACGAGCTGGCCGGCACCGTCGCGGATCTCCACTGTCACCCGCTCGGCGGGTAGGTTCAGCTCGAAGCCGCCGCTGGCGGCGCCTTCGGCCGCCAGCGCCAGCGTGCGGCCCTCGACCAGCACGGTGCGGCCCGTGAGCTGCGCCGCCTGCAGCGTCTCCAGCCGCTCGAACTGCGCCAGCAGCTTGGCCACCGTCTCGGTCAGGCCGTTGACCCCGGTGACGGTGCTGATCTGCGCCATCTGCGAGGTGACCTGCGCGTTGTCCAGGGGATTGAGCGGATCCTGGTTTTTCATCTGCGCGATCAGCAGCCGCAGGAAGCGGTCGTTCAGCTCCTTGGCCGTGGTCACCCCATTGCCGCGGCCGGCCGTGGCGGTGCCGTCGATCTGGGAAGTCAGGGTGGAAACGGTGCTCATCGATCGGTCTCTCGGTTGCGGTCGGCCGGCAGCCGACGGCGGTCGGGTGGCGCGCCTACGACCCCATCTGCAGGGTTTTCAGCAGCAGACCCTTGGCGGCGTTCATCACGTCCACGTTGGTCTGGTAGCTGCGCGAGGCGGAGATCATGTTGACCATCTCCTCGACCACGTTGACGTTGCTCATCGTCACGTAGCCGTCGGCGTCGGCGAGCGGATGGTCGGGATCATGGACGCGGCGCGGGGTGGCGCCGTCCTCCACCACCGCCGCCACGCGCACGCCGGCGCTCGCCGGATCTGCGTCCACCCAATGCGTCTGGAACACCACCTGGCGCGCCTTGTACGGCCGTCCATCCGGACCGGCGACGGAGTCGGCGTTGGCGAGATTGCTCGCCACCACGTTCAGACGCTGGCTCTGGGCGGCGACCGCCGAGCCGGAGATGCTGAAGACCTTGAACAGTGACATGCGGTTTGCCCTCGTCGGTTGGTGGCGATCGTCCGTCAGCGCTCCGTTTCTTCACCGCAGCGCGGAGCGCGCCTGCACGCGCTGCTCATGACTGGCCGTTGATCGCCATCAGCAGGGTGCGGATCTGGCCGTTTAAAAAGCGCAGGCTGGCCTCGTAACGAACCGTGTTGTCGGCGAACGCGGCGCGCTCCACCTCCAGTTCCACCGTGTTGGCGTCGAGCGCCGTCTGCAGCGGCACCCGGTACAGCAGGGTGGGCTGCGCCGCGCTGCCGGCAGCCGCCGGCAGGTGGGCGGCCTGCGTGCGCGCCAGCGCAGCGGCGGGACCCGTGCGGGCGCCGGTGGCCTGCGCCAGCGCGGCGCGGAAATCGAAGTCGCGCGCCTTGTAGTGCGGCGTGTCGGCGTTGGCGATGTTGGCCGCCAGCACGCGCGTGCGTTCCGCGCGCAGCGATAGCGCCGCCGCATTGAAGTCCAGGGCCTGCGTCAGTCGGTCCAGCATGCGCGTCTCAAGCTTTGTCCGTCGCTGCCGATTATTCGGGCGAGGGGCACGGACGATCGGCCGATAAGCCGCGCTGGCGCGCGCCATCTCGCCGCATGCGGTGGCGCGCGCCCCGCTACGCTCGCGGTCATGCATCGTCGGCTCCTCACCATCCTTTTGGCCTGCCTCGCGCCGGCCGCGCTCGCCGCGCCTTGGGACGAGACGGTGCGCCTGTTCGCGCTGCGCGAGGCGGCCGCCGCCGCCGGCGGTGCGCAGTCGCGCATCGAGGTGACGGTCGGCTCGACCGACACCGCGCGCGCGCCGTGCGACCGCTTCGAACCCTTTCTGCCGCGCGGCGCGCGACTGTGGGGCCGCGGCCAGGTGGGCGTGCGCTGCGCCGGCGGCGGCGCCTGGAGCGTGTGGGTCCCGGTGACCGCGCGCATCTTCGGGCCGGCGCTGGTGGCCGCCCGGCCGCTGGCGGCTGGCCAGATCGCGACCCCCGACGACGTCCGCACGGAAGAAGTGGAATGGACGCGCGAGCCGGGGCCGCTCGCGGTGCAGTTCGCGCAGCTGCAGGACCGCGTGCTGGCGCGGCCGGTCGGCGTCGGCCAGCCGATCGCACTCGCGGCCCTGCGCGCGCCGACCGTGGTCGGCCAGGGCGAGCCGGTGCGGCTGGTCGGCCGCGGGGCGGGCTTCGCGATCACCGCCGAGGGCGTCGCGCTCGCCTCGGCCACGGACGGCGCACCGGTGCGGGTGCGCACCGAGTCCGGCAGAATCGTCACCGGCACGGCCCGCCCCGGCCGGGTGGTCGAGGTGAGCTTCTGAGGGCATCGAATGATCCCGCTTTTCCGCGACTGCGCCCCGTCCCGGCGGCCTAAAGTCGGCCGCGCCACCGCCGAAAAGCGGTCAGGTAGGTAGGAGAAGCGCCAGGAGGCGTGATGAAGATTTCCCCAACGACCGAAACGACGCGCACCGAGCGCGTCATCGCGCCCGCCGACGCGCGCACCGCCAGCGCCCGCGGCGCCGACACACCGGTGCCCGAGACCGAGCGCGTGCAGTTGTCCGATCTGGGTGCGCGGCTGGCGCAACTGGAGGCGCAGTTCGGCAGCGCCGACTTCGACGCCCGCAAGGTCGAGGAGGTGCGCGCCGCCATCGCCGAGGGGCGCCTGAAGATCAACCCCGAGGCGATCGCCGACAAGCTGCTCGCCAGCGCCGCCGAGCTGCTCGGCCGCAAGAGCGGCTGATGGACGGGCGCCAAGCGCTGACGGCGCTGCTGGCGCTGCTGCGCGACGAGCACGAGGCGCTACGGGCCAACGACGTCGAGCGCCTGGCGCACATGGCCGAACGCAAAGACGATCTGCTGCGGCGGCTGGCCGAGACGCGCGAGGCGCTGCCGGCGCAGCTGGTGCGCGAGGCGCGTGCCTTAAACGAGCGCAACGGCGCCCTCCTGAGCGCACGCGCCGCTTTTACCCAGGCAAGGCTTTCGATCCTGCGCGGCGGCACCCCTGTGCTGTACGGCCGCGACGGTCAGGTCACAAGCTAGGCGCGCACGCGCACCTGGCCGCAACGCGCTTGCGTCAGCCGCACCGGGCACCGGCAAGGGTTTACGTACGGGCCTCTGGGGTGCGCCGACAGGGCGTTCAAGTTCTCGTGGACGGTCGGCCCTGGCCACGCCGCTCGGCTCGTATGGCCGCCGCGCAGCGGTCGTCAGGTCTTGCCGGCGTCGGCCGCGTCTTGCGCGAGCCACGCGCTGATCTCGGCAGCCGGCATCGGCCGGCCGAAATGCCAGCCCTGCAGGTGGCAGACGCCCATCCCAGCGAGCAGCCGTGCCGTGTCCTCGTCCTCGACCCCCTCGGCCACGGTGGCCAGGTCGACGCTGTCGGCCAGCGCCAGGATGGCGCCAACCAGACGCGCGCCCTGTGGCGTGTGGACCCGGCGCACAAAGCTGCTGTCGATCTTCAAGTCGTGAACCGGCAGTTCGTGCAGTTGCGCGAGCGACGAATAGCCGGTACCGAAGTCGTCGATCGCGAGACGGAATCCCGCTGCCGCCAGCTCCCGCAGGCGTTCGGCGCAGTTCTCCACCTCCATCAAGGCCACCGACTCGGTGATCTCCAGCGTGATCGCACTCGGCGCCAGCCCCTGGGCGGCGACGTCCCGCAGCAACCGCTGCACGAAAGCCGGCTCGAATAGCTGCCGCTTCGAGACGTTGATCGCCACCTGCAAGCCGTAGCGCTGCCAGCGCCGGGCGTCGCTCAGCGCGGCGCGCCAAACGCGTTCGCCCAGCTCGCGGATCAGACCCAGGCTCTCTGCCATCGGAATGAAAGTGGCCGGCGGCACCCAGCCAAGCCCTTCCTCGTACCAGCGGGCCAGCGTCTCAACGCCCACCACGCGGCGGGAACGTGCATCGACCACCGGCTGATAGTGGTTGACGATGCGGCCCTCGCGCACCGCCGCGGCCAGTCGCTGCTGCAGGTAGATCTCCTGGCGACCCAGCCCCTTGCGCGTCATATCCGCGAAGAACTGCACCGCATTGCGGCCCTGCGCCTTGGCATGGAACATGGCGCGATCGGCACAGGCGAGCAACGTCTCTCCGTCCAGCCCGTCGTCCGGATACAGCGCGAAACCGGCGCTGAACGTCAGCAGAAACTCGCCGTCTTCGATCGGCAGCGGCGTAGCCATGACTTGGCGCAGCTTGGCCACGACCTCGCCGGCTGCTCTGCCGTCCGGGAGGTCCGGCAGCAGCACCACGAACTCGTCGCCGCCCCACCGCGCCAGCGTGTCGCTCGCGCGCAGCGCGCCGCCGAGGCGTTTCGCCACGCCCACCAGCAGGGCGTCGCCGGTGCGGTGTCCGAGGCTGTCGTTGACGTTCTTGAAGTGATCAAGGTCGATAAAACCGAGCGCCACCTTGGACCGGTTGCGCGCCGCCAGGCGAAGCGCCATTTTCATCCGGTCCTCCAGCAGCACCCGGTTGGGCAGGCCGGTCAGCGCGTCGTGCAGCGCCATGTGCGTGATGCGCCGCTGCTGCAGGTAGGTTGTGGTCATGTCGCGCAGTACACCGCGCAGGACCCGCCCGTCGCCGTCGCCTGCCAGCCGCAGCTCGACCCAGCGCTCCTCGCCCGCGGCGGCTTTCAGCCTCAGCCGTGCACCGGCGTAATCCTTGGTACCGCGGGCCAGAGCTTCGATCTGGGCGGCCAGCGCCTGTCCGTCCTCCGGCTCCAGTAAGTCGACCAGCCGCTCGCCAGCGCGCGGTTCCGCACCCATCACGCGCGGCCAGGCATTGCTCGCCCGCACGAGCCGGCCGTCCTGGTCCAGTTCGAGGACGACCTCGTCGAGCTGGTCCAGCGTCTTCTGGTAGGCGCGCTGCTCCCGCTGCCGCTGTTCGGCTTCCTCCATCAGCGCGTCGAGCGCCTCGCACAGCCGCGCAATCTCGTCCTCACGCGCGCGCGCTGCCTGCGCTACGCGCGCCCAGCTGGCGTCGCGCTGGAAACGACGGCAGAACGCCTCCGCCCCCTCGGTGAGGGCCTGTAGACGCGCGGCCTGGCGCCGCAGCGCAGGGCCGAGCGCGGCCCACACGAAGCCGCCGACCAGCAGCGCCGCCAGGGCCGTTGCGCCGACCAGCTCGCGGGCGGATATCAACAGGGCGAGCGGCCGGCGCACGACCAGCGTCGCGCCGATGCCGTCGTCGGCCGCCCCGACCGGCAACGCCACCTGGATCGCGCCATCGAACAGCGCGCCCGTGGACTTCGACACCTGGTCCTGCAGCCGGGCAAAGCCGCCGGAAGCGGCGACCACCTTGTCGCCGTCGAGCAGGTAGACGTTGTCCTCGCCTTGCGCCAGCGCGCGCAGGGTGCCGTTGTCCAGCGCGACGGCGAATACCGCGTGGCCCCTGCCCTCGGCGCCGAGCCACAGCGGCACCCGCAGCAGCGCATACAGCAGGCCGCTCTCGCAGGTGTCACGCGCCAACGCTTCCTCGGCACCGCCTCTACGAAGTTGCGCCGCTCCCTGCATCAGCATGTCCCGGCAGCCAGTCGTGAACAGCGCCTGGCCGTCATGGCGCGCCAGCAGCACGCCGGCGAAATCGCGGTGCTCGCCCTGTGCGGTGAAAAACGCCTGCAGGCGGGCCTGCCGCAACGACGGTTCAAGCTCCCCGAGCCGCAGGAATTCGATCTGCGAGCGCAACCGGTGCGCCGCACGCTGCCACCCTTGGCGCTGCTCGGCCAGACGGGCGGCATATTCCGCCCGCGCGTCGGCCGCCTGCCGGGCGACCTCGGCCCTCAGCCCGTAGCTCCAGAATGCCCATGCCAGGCCGGCCACGAGCGCAGCCACGGCCGCGGCCGCCCCGAAGATCAGCCGCGTTGCCACCGAATGCAGGCTCACCGCCCGGCGCGCCACGGCTACACCATCCCCGCGTAGCGCGCGTCGATCATCTCGGCCAGGTCGAAACGGACACGGCGGGCGCCGTCGGCCTGGTTGGCCCGGAAGAAGGCCGCCGCGGTAACGATCTGCCCACGCCGAAAAGCAGCGTCCGGATTGAAAATGCCCCGGTTGCGCCGGAGCGCCGACAGCAGCGCCGCTCGCAACTCGTCGGCGGGCTGCAGTCGCTCGACCACCCGCTCCGGTGCCTCGGCCGCCAGCCAGCGCAGCGTACGGTCCAGGGCGCGCACCGCGCGCCGCACCTTGTCGGGCTGGTCATTCAGGACATCTCGTCGCGTCGCCAGCTGCGCGTAGAGGAAATCGCCGCCCAGCAGGGCGTGCGCGGCCCGCTCGCTGTGCAGGTCGAGCAGGAAATAGGCCGTGCCTTCTGCCTTCAGCAGCGTGGCAAACGGTTCGTCGCCCATCAGCGCGTCCACCGCGCCGGACTGCAGGGCGGCACGCTGCTCGGGCAGCGTCTGGCCGGCAGCCAGGAAATTGACCTCACGCTGCGGATCGATGCCCGCCTGGCGCAACACGTGCTCGGCCATCTGCTGGGAGGTCGAGCGCGCCCCCAGGACAGAGGAGTTGATGCCGATGACGCGGCCGCGCAGGTCGGCTACTTCCCGCACGCTGCCCTTAAGACGCGTGGAAACCATCAGCACGAAGGCGGGCAGTCGCGAGATGGCGGCCACGGAGACCACCGGCGCGCCGGCGACGGCGAAATCCGCGAGCGCCGGCGCGCCGAGCACCGCGAACTCGCTGCGGCCCTCCAGCAGGTCGCGCACCGCCAGGGGCCCGCCGCTGAAGAAACGCAGGGTCAGGCGCAAACCCTCCGCGCGGTCCGCCCCGATGCGGCCGATCATCTCGACGGGCAGATAGTTCAGCGCGCCCGGTCCCGGCAGCGACAGCGTCGCGGAGGTCAGGCCGGCGGACTGCGCTTGCACGGCCGCCGGCAGCGTCAAAAGCAGCATCAGACAACGCCGCCGCGGCAGGGTAGACATCTTGACTGCCTCTACGGCACGCCCGCTGTCAGTCCTCGCGGAATCCCACGAACCGCGCGTCGATCATGCGCGCGAACTCGAAGCGCGCCCCGGGCGAGCCCGGCGGCTGGTTGGCGCGGAAGAATGCCTCGGCAGTGGCGATTTCCTCGCGCCGGAACGCGGCATCGGGGCTGTAGATGCCCTTGTGACGCGCCAGCGTCGTGGCCAGGGCCTGCCGTGCGCGCGTGTCGTCCGGGTGCATGCGGGCGGCGATCTCTTCGGCCGAATGCGACGCCAAGAACTGCAGGGCCCGTCGCAGCGCGCGCACCATGCGTTGCGCCTTCTCCGGCTCGCGCTCCAGCACGTCGCGCCGCGTGGCCAGCTGCGCGTTCAGGAACAGGCCGCCCAGGCTGCTGCGCGTGACGGCCGGATCGTGGAAATCGTGCAGGAAGAAAACGCGCCCCTCGCTGCGCAACGCCGACGCGAACGGCTCATCGCCCATCAGGGCATCGATGGCGCCGCTCTCCAGCGCCGCCCGTTGTTCGGCCAGTGTTTGCCCCGCCGGCACGAAGTTGACCTCGCGCTGCGGCTCGACGCCGGCGCGCCGTAGCACGAACTCGGCGAGCTGCTGCGAGGTCGACTTCACCGCGACCGTGGAACTGTTCACGCCCACCACGCGCCCCCGCAGATCGGCGGCGGTTCGGACGCTCGCGCGCAGATCGCTGCGCACCATCAGCACGAAAGTCGGCACCCGGTTGACCGCAGCGATCGACACCACGGGCTCGCCCGGGGCGGCGAGCGCCGCCAGCGCCGGCGCGCCGGCAACGGCGAAATCGCTGTTGCGCTCCATCATGTCCTTGTAGGCGAGCGGGCCGCCGCCGAAGTAGCGCACGACCAGCTCCATGCCCTCGGCGCGGTCGGCGCCGATCTTCTTGACAAGCTCGACCGGCAGGTGCGAAAGGTTGCCCGGCCCCGCGGTGGCCAGAACGACGCGCAGCGGCGAAGCCTGCGCCCGCGTCGCCAGCAGGACGAGCGCCGGAACCGCCCACAGCCGAAGGCGGCCCCGTTGCACCGCGCGGCACGGCACGCCCGCCGACCGCGTCGGAGCCGGTGCCGCACGCAGCGCGGCCGCGCATCCAGCCGTCATCCGCTGCGCCTGGCCGTTCACGCCGCCCGCCCCGCCGGCCTCGGCCGCTTGAAGGCCTCGTTGGCCGAAACCCCGCCATCGACGCGGAACACCGCCACGGCGGCCACCATCTTCTGCGCCATCTCGCGCAAGCCGTTGGCCGCGGCCGCTACCTGCTCGACCATGGCCGCGTTCTGCTGCGTGTTCTTGTCCAGGCTGGTGACGGCCTCGTTGACCTGGCCGATACCGGCCGCCTGCTGGGCGGCGACGTTGCGGATCTCGGCCATCGCCGCGCTCGCCTGCTGCAGCTGCTGCAGCAGCGCGTCCATACGTCGGTGCATCGCCGCCACGGACTGCGCGCCGCGCTCCACGCGCTGCACGCTATCGCCGATCAGCTGCTGGATGTCGCGCGCCGCCGCGCCGGCGCGGTTGGCCAGTTGCCGTACCTCGCCAGCAACCACGGCAAAGCCCCGGCCCGATTCGCCCGCGCGCGCCGCCTCCACCGCCGCGTTCAGCGCCAGAATGTTGGTCTGGAAGGCGATGCCGTCGATCGCGCCCACGATCTCGCGGATCCGGCGGCTCGCCTCGGCGATCTCTTGCATCGTTGCCGCCACCTCGGCGACCGCCTGCCCCGTCTCGCGCGCCACCGCATCCGCATCCTTCGCCTGCTGCGCGGCGCGCTGTGCCGAGTCGGCCGCCCCGCGTGTGGTGGCGGCGATCTGTTCCATCGAGGCCGCCGTCTGCTGCAGGCTGGCCGCCGCTGCCTCGGTGCGCGCCGACAGATCCTGGTTGCCGGCGGCGATTTGCGAGACCGCGACCTGCGCGTCGCGCACCTGTTGCGCGACGTCCTGGACGGTCGCACCGATGTTGACCGCCATCTGCGTGATGGCGCGGAAGATGTCCGAGAA
>JANWUU010000256.1 GCA_025057735.1 Burkholderiaceae bacterium | reverse complement strand
TGGCCGGCAGCGGGCGGGCCGACGCCGGCAGCCTGCGCGCCGCGCTCGCCTTGGCGGTCGAACTGGCGCAGAGGCAGGCGGCTTGAGGCACCGGCCGCGCAGGCGTTTCTCGCAGAACTTCCTGCGCGATGCGCACTATGTGGCGCGCATCGTGGCGGCGATCGATCCGCAGCCGGGCGAGCGCATCGTGGAGATCGGCCCGGGACTGGGCGCGCTGACCGCGCCGCTGCTTCAGCGCGCCGGCCATCTGACCGCAATCGAGATCGATCGCGATCTGGCCGCCGCCCTGCGCGCGCGCTTTCCGCCGCCGCAGCTGACGTTGATCGAGGCCGACGCGCTGCGCGTGGACTGGGCCGCGCTGGCGCAGGCCGATGCACGGCCGCTGACGATCGTCGGCAACCTGCCGTACCACATCTCGACACCGGTGTTGTTCGCGTTGCTGCCGGTGGCGCACCGCGTGCGGCAGCAGGTCTTCATGCTGCAGCGGGAGGTCGTGGACCGCATCGTCGCCGCCCCAGGCAACAAGGACTACGGGCGTCTGTCGGTGATGCTGCAGTTCCGCTACGACGTCGCGCGCCTGTTCGTCGTGCCGCCCGGCGCCTTTTATCCGGTGCCGGCGGTGCAGTCGGCCGTTGTGCGCCTGCAGCCGCGGCCGCCGGCGGAGCTGCCCGCTGTGGATGCCACAACCTTCGCGCAGGTCGTGTCCGCCGCCTTCGGCCAACGGCGCAAGACGCTGCGCAACGCGCTGGCCTCGCTGCTGAGCGAAGCGCAGATCCGCGCCGCCGGCATCGACCCCCAAGCACGCGCCGAAACGCTGCCGGTGGCCGCGTTCGTCGCGCTGGCGCAGACGGCCGCTAACGCGGCGTCTGAATCAGTTCGATCTTGTAGCCGTCCGGATCGGTGACGAAGGCAATGACCGTTGTGCCGCCTTTGACGGGTCCGGGCTCGCGCGTGATTTGCCCGCCAGCGGCCCGGATACGCTCGCAGGTGGCGTAGACGTCCTCCACGGCAATCGCGATATGCCCGAAGGCGGTGCCCAGGTCGTAGCGGTCCACGCCGTAGTTGTAGGTCAACTCCAGCGCCGCCTGCTCGCTCTCTGGACCATAGCCGACGAAGGCGAGCGTGTATTTCTGCTCCGGGCGGTCGGTCGTGCGCAGCAGTTGCATGCCCATGACCCGGGTGTAGAAGTCGATTGACCGTTGCAGGTCACCGACCCGCAGCATCGTGTGCAGGATTCGCATCGCTCGTTCAGGTGAGGACAGGGCGCGCAGCATAACGTCAAATGCGTGGCCGTGCGCACTGCCGATAACCCAACGGGGGAGTAGGAGCGCAACGACGCGTTGATATCGTGCGCGGCTGTGCAACTGAAGCGCTGTGAACGGAGGACACGATGAATAAGGAGCGGCGATCTTTCCTGACGCGTACCGCGGGGGTCGGGGCGCTGGTGGCGCTGGCCGATGCCCCCGCGTTCGCGCAGGCGCCGGTGCAGCCGTCGGCGCCTGCCCCTGCGCCGGTCCCCGGCACGATCCCAAACGCTGAGGTGTTGAAGGGCAAAGATATGTCGGTGTTTCGCGTGCACTCGGAGCGGCCGCTGACGGGCAGCGTATCGGCCGAGCATCACGACTTCGACGTGACACCGACTAACCGCATGTTTATCCGCAACAACCTGCTGACGCCGGAGATTGACGCGGCCAAGCACCGCTTGACCGTCAAGGGCCTAGTCGAGCGCGAGCTGACGTTTTCGGTCGAGGAGCTGAAGCGGAATTTCAAGGCGGTGACAATCCAAGCGATGCTGGAGTGCGCCGGGGCAGGCCGCACCGCTTATCAGCCGACGCCGCGCGGCACACCTTGGTCGCCAACCGGGGGTATGGGCTGTCCGCGTTGGACCGGGGTGCGGCTGGCCGATGTACTGAAAGCAGCGGGCATCCGGGCCAATGCTGTGCATGTTGCTGGGCAAGGGGCGGATTTCGGCGAGGTGGCCACTGCCGCTCCCGTCATCCGCTCCATCCCGGTGGCGAAGGCGATGGAGCCGAACACACTGATCGTCTGGGACATGAACGGCGAGCCGCTGCCGCCGGTGCATGGCTTTCCGATCCGTCTGCTCGTGCCCGGCTGGGCCGGCTCGGCCTCGACCAAGTGGCTGACCACGCTGACCGTGCTCGATGCGCCATTCAAGGGCACCTACATGGACGATTCGTACCGGATGCCGCGCTATCCGGTGGCGCCCGGCGACCGCATGCCCGCGGACACCGTATCGACCGAAGCCTGCCCGGTGAAGTCGATGATTACCTCGCCGGCACCGAACGCGAAGTACAAGCTCGGCGACCCGATCCTCGTGCGCGGCAAGGCCTGGGTCGGCGAGGGCGCGATCGAGCGGGTGGAGATCTCGCTCGACGAGGGCGTGACCTGGCAGCGCGCGCAGCTGGATCCGCCCGGCGACAAGTACGCCTGGCGCGGCTTCCGCTTCCTGTTCCGTCCGACCCGGCCGGGCTACCAGACCTTCCTGGCGCGCGCCTGGGACGACAAGGGCAACGCGCAGCCGATCGTGGCCACCTGGAACCCGCTCGGCTATTTCTGGAACGGCATCCATCGCGTGGGGGTGATCGTTGAAGCGTGAATGGCTGCTCGGTGCTGCGCTGCTCGCGGTGTGCGCCACCGCGCAGCCGCAGATGGTCTCGGGGCCTGGGGCGGCGTTGACCAACGCGCGCTGCAGCGTCTGTCACGAGCCGCAGCACTTCCTGCGCTCGCGCCTGTCGCGCGGCGAGTGGGAGGACGTCATCGACTTCATGGTCAAGCGCGGCATGCCGCCGCTCACCAAGGACGAGCACACCATCATCGTCAATTACCTCACCACCTACTACGGCCGCGAACCGGCGCCGCCGCCGGCGCCGGACACCTACGCCAGCGCCGATCCGATCGAAGCACTGCTCACCAAGCATGCCTGCACCGGCTGCCATGCGGTGGACCGCAAGCTCATCGGCCCGTCGTTCCGCGAGGTCGCCGCGCGCTACGCCACCGATGGCGGCGCGGCGACGCGCCTGGCGGGCAAGATCCGCAGCGGCGGGGTGGGCGTGTGGGGCAACGTGCCGATGCCGGCGACCGCCGGGCTGTCGGAGTCCGACGCCGCCAAGCTCGCCCAGTGGGTGCTGGGGCAGAAGTGACCCGACGCGGCTGCCTCAGATGGGCAGCGCGTCGATCGGCACGTCCCTGATCGCGTCGCGGGCGGTCTCGAAGCCGGGTAAAAGCTGCGCGACCACGCTCCAGAAGCGCGGGCCGTGGTTCATCTCGCGCAAATGCGCGAGCTCGTGCGCGACCACGTAATCGATCACCGGCAGCGCGAAATGCACCAGCCGCCAGTTCAGGCGGATGCGGCCATCGTGCGTGCAGCAGCCCCATTGCGAGCGCGCCGACGACAGCGCCCAGCCGCGCGGCTTGATTTCCGCGCCTTGCGCAAGCAGCGCCAGCCGCTCTCCGAGCACGCGTCGGGCTTCTGCCTGCAGCCAGGACTGCACCGCGTCGCGGATTTGCTGCTCGTTTGCGCCCGCCGGCAGCGCGAGCCACAGCTCGTCGCCGACCCGCTGCGTGGTGGCGGTGGCGCGGCCGAGCCGTAGCACCAGCTCGCCGCCCAGGTAAGGAAGCCGCCCGCCATCGGCCAGCGCCAGCACGGGCAGGCGGCGCCGGGCGCGCCAGCCTTGCCATTCGGCCAGCTTGGCGCGGATCCACCGCTCCTTCTCCAGGATCGCCGCTTCGATGTCCGCCAGGCGCACCCAGCGCGGGGCGCTGACCGTCAGCCCGGCGTCGTCGATCTGGAAGCCGATCGTGCGGCGCCGCGCACGGCGCAGGCGGAAGCGCAGCGCGCCGTGCGGAAGGGCGAGTTCGTGATGCTCGCGCGTGCGCACGATGCGCGAGCGGCTGCGCGGCGGGCAAAAAGAGGCGGGCTCGGCGTCGAACGCCAGGGAGAGCTGCTGCGCGGTCAGGCCGGCGGGGCGCTTCACGCGGGGGTCGGTTCGCGCTGGGACACGTAAGGGCCGCTGTAACGATGCGGCGCGAGGCGCCGCATCTCGGTCTCGATCCAGGATTCTACGAGCGCGGCCAACTCCTCAGCGCTGCGGCCGCGCGGATCGATCGGCTTGCCGATCGAGACGGTGATCGTGCCCGGCCGCTTGATGAAGGACCGGCGCGGCCACACCTCGCCGGAATTGAGCGCGATCGGTACCACCGGCGTTTCGGTACGCACCGCCAGGCGCGCGCCGCCCGATTTGTAGCGCCGCGAGGCCCCTGGCGGGGTCCGGGTGCCCTCCGGAAAGATCACGATCCACCAGCCGTCGCGCAGGTGTTCGGCGCCCTGCTGCACGACCTGTTCGAAGGCGTCCTGCCCCTTGGCGCGGTCGATGTTGATCATGCCCAGTGTGGCAAGCCCCCAGCCGAAGAACGGCACCCAGTGCAGCTCGCGCTTGTAGACGAAACTCAGCCGCCGCGGCATGTAGGAAGGCAGCCACAGCGTCTCCCATGCCGACTGATGTTTCGGCAGCAAAATGGCCGGTCCGTCGGGCAGGTTCTCCCAGCCCTCCACGCGCCAGCGGATGCCGCAGATGAC
>JANWUU010000214.1 GCA_025057735.1 Burkholderiaceae bacterium | reverse complement strand
TGGTAGACCTGGTGCAGCACGCCGTCGATGCGGAAGCGCACGATGCCCTGCTCGCGCTTCGGCTCCATGTGGATGTCGCTGGCGCGCTGGTCAAATGCGTACTGCAGCAGCCAGTCGACGATCGTGACGATGTGGTGGTTTTCGGCGTCGACCTTCGACCCGAGTTCGACCAGCTGCTCGAAATTGCCGACCACGCTTTTTTCGGCCGTCCGGCTGGCGCTCTTGATCGACTGCGCCAGCTTGTAAAACTCGACCGTGTAGCGCTCGATGTCGAGCGGATTGGCCACCACCCGCTTCACGCTCTTGCGCGAGATCTGCTCAATCTCGCGCACCCAGCCATCGAGGAACGGCTCGCAGGTGGCGACCGTCACTTCGGCGCTGTTCACCGCGATCGGCAGGATCGAGTAGTTGGTGGCGTAACTTGCGCTCATCACCTCGACCACGCGCGCGAAATCCACGCGCAGCGGGTCGATGTGCTGGTACGGCAGGCGCGCCTTCTCGGCCAGCCACTGCGTCAGCCGCTCGATGTCCAGCAGCTCGCGTCCCGGGGTCGGCGCACGCAGGTTCATCTCCGCCAGCAGCGCGAGCGGGTGCACGCGCGTCGCACGGTCGCGTACCGACAGCACGCGCTCCGCATCGGCGCGCGCCATCAGGCCGTCGGCGACCAAACCCTTGACCACGAACGACAGCGGCAGGCGGCCGTTCGGCAGCGCTCCGGCCTTCTTCGCTTCCGGGGCGTTCATCGCCGTCGGGGATCGGCGCGGGCGGGGACGACGGCGCGCGGCATCGGGCCCGTCAAGCAGGGACGCTGTAGCGCTGCGCCAGCTCTTCGGCGCGCTTGGGCATGCGCTCGAACTCGCCGACCACGCCGTCGACCGCGCGTTTGGTCAGCGGCGTGGTCTCCAGCGGCTTCAAACGGCCCTTCCTCAGGTATGACTTGATCACGTCCGGCGGCATCACGTGGGCCTTGCCGTCCGGCTCGCTGCTGAACATGAACAGAGTCTTCAGCGGGCTGATCCAGCGCAGCCGCGCCTTGACCATTTTGCTGCCGGTCCACAGGCTGAACCAGTTGCCGCGCTGCCAGCTCGCGATGGCCTCGTCCAGCCGCGCCTCCTCGACGCGGTCCAGATCGTCGATGTCGGTGACCGGATCGACCATCGTGACGTCGGCGTCGTATTCCTCCGCCGCCCGCATCACCGCGCCGCTGGAGACCTTGATGCCGCCGGCCACGGTGGTGATCGGGAAGGTAGCGGTCAGCTGCATGCCGTCGATACGCGAGCGCAACTCGCTCGCAGCGACAGTGGATTTGATGTAGGTCGCCTGATCGACCGGCTTGACCGCCATCGCGTGCGAAGCCATCAGTTGCTGCAGGAACTGCTGCTGGTCCCGCTCGCTCATGCGGATCAGCGCCAGCCCATCGCGCAGTACGCGCGTCAGATTCGGGATCATCGCCACCAGCCGCCTGCGCTCCTCGACCGTGGCCTTCGGCTGCACGCTCCACACCAGTTCGTGGATCGCTTCGCGGAACTGCTTCGAATAGCCGGGTGTCTGCGCGTCGCGCAGCGTGGCCGTCACCAGCACCTGCACCCAGGGGCCGACGAGGAAATCGCGCAGGTACGGCTCCAGTTCGAGCTTCTCGAAGGCGCGCCGCACCTGAATGGTGGTGTTGATGGCCAGGACCTCCCGCTTCTCGGCCTCCTCCAACGCGCGCTTGGCGCGCGCCACCGGGTCGTTGTCGCGCGGCCCCACCTCGCCGACGAATTCGTCGAAATCCGTCAGCAACTTCTCGAAGATGCCGATGTCGTTGTCGAACTTTTCCAGAACCGTGCGCACGACGCGCTCGACTTCGTCGCGGTAGCGCTGGTTCTCGTCGCCGTACGGCTCCCAGCCGATCGCCGTGCTGGCGATGCGGTCGATCAGCCGCCGCGCCGGATGCGTGCTGGAGGCGAAGAAATCCGCATCCAGCAGCGCCGCCTTGAGCACCGGAAACTGCAGCCGCGACAGCAGGGCCTTGATGTCGGCCGGCACCTGGCCGTCGCGCAGCACCTGGTCGAACATCATGCCCACAAGCTCGATGGTCAGCTTGTCCACCGTGCGCGCAGACTTCTGGATCAGGTGCTCGCGCCAGGCATTGATCGAACCGGCGCCGGTGCCGGCGAAGGCCGCGCCGTGGAAGCCTTCCAGTCCGAGCTGCTGCAGCTCGTTGATCGCCTGCAGCAGGGGCGCGCCGGGCGGCCCCGGCGAAGGCAGCGGCGGCGGCCGGTAGTCGCGCGCGTTGGCCTGCAGGCGCGCCAGCAGATCGTTGAGCACCAGCGTCGGGTCGGCCTGGGGCGCGCCCACGCCGCCGATGACCGCAGGTTGGGGCCCAGCTGCCGTCGCGGCGGTGGCGGCATCCATCGCTGGCGCGGCGCCCGGACCGAGCGTGGGCGGCCGGCCGCGCTCCACGCCGGCGGCGGCGGAACGTCCAGCCACCGCACCCCGCGCGCCGGTCTGGCGTGCCGCCAGCTCGCGACGGATGGCCTTGGCGTCCAGACCGTGCCGCGCGAAGTGCTGCAGCAACTGGAGGTGAATACGACCGATCTCCTCGGCCATCGGTTTCTCGAAAGCGCCGAGGAAGAAGTCCCAGGCCTCGCGCGGCAGCGCCAGATCCTCGCCGGCCGACAGCAGCGCATGCATGAACACCGCCGGTCCGTACGGATTGTCGGCGGTGCGAAGGTTGGGCCGGCTGGCGAGGTAGCCGACGATCAGGTGCAGATCGCGCAGCGGCTCCTCGACGATGCCGTGCATCTTGCCGGCGGCGCGCTCCACCACCGTGCTCGCCGTCGCGGTCACGGCGTCCACCAGGGACAGCGTTTCGGCCGATAGCGACAACGTGGCCGGCGACGGCGGGGTGGTGCGCGCCAGCACCAGGTCGAGCACCTCGTCCTGGCGCTCCTTCAGGCGGGCGAGGAAAGCGGCCCGCAGCTCGTTCTGCTTGTACGCGAGCAAGCGCTGCACCAGCGGCGAGCCGACGTCGAAATCCCAGCGTCCGGCAATGGCTTCCGTGACCGCGGCGCACATCGGCCCGAAGGCGTTGCCGATCAGCTCGCTGGCGATCGCCAGGCCCGAGCGAAGCAGCGCGCCCGCCTGGGCGGCGGAAACGTAGGGCGCAGCGCCGCCGGGGCGGGCGCCATCGGGCGATACGTTGGGATTCGACTCCATCTTGGAACGGCGGCAGCCGGTTCGGGCGACGCATCCTGACCGGCCAATGCGCGGGTCGAATGTAGCCGGCCGGCCACCTCTGTCAAGTTCGATTTGCCCCGTGATCTTGGCGCGTTTGCAGGATTGGCACGCACCGACCGATCAGATGCGCAGCGCCTGGCCGTCGCCGTGGGCCGCGCGCAGTCCGGCGAGCCATTTGCGGGCCGGCAGCCGGAAATCGCCCTCCACAGCAAGCGCCCGTGCGTACAGGCCGGCGTAGCGGAACACCCGCGGCGGCCCGCTGAAGGCGAGCACGATGCGGTTGCCGGCATCCGCCTCGGCCATCGCCAGCACGCGGTCATCAAAGGCGCGCGCGATGGCATCGAAACTGGCATCGAAGCGGCTGCCGAAGAGGTTGATCGCCGCCACGCCGGGGTCGGCAAGCGCCTCGCGGCAGGCGCGGTAAAAGGCCACGTCGTCATATACGGGGCCACGCGCGGCCGCATCGTACAAGTCCACTTGCAACCAGTCGGCAGCATGGCCTCGGCCCGCGCCCGCGAGGAAGGCGCGCGCATCGGCCACGACCACCTGCAGGCGATCGTCGGCGGGCAGACGAAACCACCGGCGGGCCACCGCCACTACCGCCTCGCTCACTTCCACGGCCGTGACCTGCGCTGCGGGCAGCTCGCGCCAGCAGAATTTCGCGAGCGCCGCTGCCCCCAGGCCCAGTTGCAGGATGCGCCGCGGCCGGGGCAGGAACAGCAGCGGCGCCATCATCTGCTGCTGGTACTCCAACGCCAGCGCGAACGGGCGCGCCAGCCGCATCGCGCCCTGCACCCACTCGGTGCCGAAATGCAGGTAGCGCACCCCGTCGGATTCCGAGATCGTGATGCGCGGCGCGACCGTCCGCTGCCCCCGCGGCAGCGCCGCGCGGCCCCGGCGGTTGGCGCGCCGGGCATCGCGAGAGGCGCGCGGCTGCGGCGGGGGCTGCCCCGGCATCTCCGCGGTCGCTTCAGCGGCCAGCGGGGACGGCCTCACCCGACATGCGCTGCAGTTCGTCCAACATCTCGCGCAGCGCACGGTCGAACAGCGGCACACCCTCCACCGGCGCGATGCGGCCCTCGCGCAGATACTGCCGCAAGGTGGCCGGCGTGAGCGAGTGCGTGCGCGCGCCCTCGGGCGCGGCGAAGAGGTACAGCGCGCGACGCGGCGTGAACCAGCGCAGTTGCACGCGCTCGGTGCGGCCGCCGATGCGCAGGTCGAACCAGTCGCCGCGCCGGAAGCCGGCGATCTGGCGGTCCAGTTGCGCATCCTCCCCGGGCGGAATCTTGTGCTCCGCCGTCAGGTGGTTGACCTCAGCGCGGTTGAGCGCGAGGGCGTGCTTGACCATATCGTCGTTGACCGGCAGCTCCTCGCCGGCCGGCGGCGCCGCTATCGGGTCCGACGCCAGTTGCAGGCCGTCGAGCTTGATGCGCAGCGTGCTGACCTCAACCGCCGGCGGCGCCGCCCCATGCGCGAGTTCCAGCGCCTTGACGGCCTGCGCATGCGAATTCATCAGCCGGCCGAAAAAGGCATTGACCTTTTCCTGCGGCCAGTCGATCAGCCGCAGCCCCTCGCGCAGCGCGGTCAGCACCGGCGGAATCGTCGCCACGAGGCGCCGGCGCTCGTCGGCTCCGAGCTTCGGCTGCACGCTCCATACCAGATCGGGGACGACCGACAACAATCTGCGCATCAGTCCGGGCTCGCTGTGTTCGCGCAGCGACGCCTCCACCAGCACCCGCGTCCAGGTCTCGAGCAGGAACTCGCGCAGATAGGACTCCAGCTGCACGCCGTCGAAGACGCTGCGGATCTTGATCATGGCGTTGATCGCCATCACTTCGCGCTGCTCCGCCTCCGCCAACGCCCGGCGGGCACGCGCCACCGGGTCATCGTCGCGCGCGCTTTCCTCTTCCAGGTACTTCTCGAAGCCTTCCAGCGCTCGCTGGAACGGTGCCAGACCTTGCTCGGTGGCCGAGAGCACCGTCTGCACAGCTTTCCGCACCTCGGCGAGATAGCGCTGGTTGTGGGCGCCGCGCTCGTCCCATCCGACCGAGGTGGCCGCGATACGGTCCAGCAGCGCGCGCGCCGGCTGCTGTGGCGAAAGGAACAGCTGGGGATCGGTCAGCGCGACCTTGATCAGCGGAAACTGCAGCCGATGCAACAAATTCTTGATGGCCGGCGGCACGTGTTTGTCCTGGTTGATGCGGTCGAACAGCAGGCCGACGAGCTCGATGGTCAGCCGGTCCACCTGGCGCGCGGCCTTCTCCGCCACCTGTGCGCGCAGTTGCTCGGCATCGACGGCGCCCGGCGCCGGCCCGGTTTGACCTTTCAGGATGGCAGCGATCGCAAGGGCGTTGAGGCGCTGCGCCTCGTCGAGTGCGTGTAGCAGCGCGGCATCGATTTGTCCGGCCGTCAGGCCGCCACCGGTGGCTGCGGGCACAAATCGACTGCCGCCGGCCGCACCCGCGGCGGCCGCGGCAGTCGGGGTGGGCGACAGGTCCGATTCCGCAGCGGCGCCTGACGTTTTGAGCGCCCCGGCGGCTGCAAGCGGCAACAAGCGCTCTACCAGCGCCTGCAGCAGCTGTTCGGCTGACAGCCCTGCCCTCGCGCGTGAGGCGCCGCCGGCATTCTCCGCCTGGCGGCGAGAACCGCCGGTTCGGGGCCCTTTGGCGCCCTCCCGCGACGCAGCCAGCACCTCGGCGCTGATACCCTGACCAGCGAGATGTCGGTCAAGCGCGGCATATGCGGCTGCCGCCGGCGCCGCCAGCGCGGCGTCGAACCGCTTGGTCAACGCCAGCAGATCGGGCCCCGCGATGCCGCTGCGTTCCAAACCCAGGTAAGCCGCCCGCAGAAAAATGACCGGACGCCAAGGAACGTCCGCATCGCGGAGGTCGGGCTCACGCACCAGGTTGGCGAGCCGCAGTTTCAGTCTCGTGAAATCCTCATCGCAGGCGTTGCGCAACCTGGCCGCCCCGCTTTCCATGACGGTCGCAAGCTCCATTTCGTCATAGCCGACCAGCGTCAGCGCCTTCTGGCCTCCCTCGCGCTCCGTCCCAGCGGCCGCGCAGAACTGCGCGATGGCCTGCCGTAATTCGGCTTGCAGCGCCGTCAGGAAGGCCTGCTGGAACGCTTCTTCGCGCGCCAGCGCCAACCGCGCCGCCTTCGACTCGGGTTCTTCGTTCGACTTGGCGAGCGGGCCAAGGGCATCCCGCAGGATGCCGGCGCATTTTGGCGCGACCGCATCGCGGATCTCCGGCCAGCATCCCTCAAGCACCTGACGCGCGTTGGGCCGGCGCGAAACCGCCGGTGTATCCGGCTGCAGAGCGCTTTCCAGCAGAGCGCGCAGGTCTGACGTCATGAGCCCCGCAACTTCCCGTCGGGCGCATTCTGCCGCAGACAACTGCCCGCGGCATGGGCCCAACACCGCAAGCGACGGCACTCACCGGTCCGGCCGCCTCGCCGGCGCATCTCGGGCCATCAGCCGCGAGCCATCGGCCAGCGCCTGCCGCCAGAGCGCGATCTTCTGCGCGAGCGTGCGCCCGGCGTGGGCGGGGCTACTGGAGGGCACGACGCTGACCCAATACCCCGCGCTGCGGAAACTCGCGGCGAAGCGCGCGGCGCGTCCGCCGTTGAAGACCACGCGCTGCAGCCGCGGCGCCAGCCGGCGCAGCCGGCTGAAGTCGTTCGCGCGGGCGTTGCGGATCGCGGAATCGGCGCTGCCCTCGCGCTGGCAGGCGTCGATCACGTCCCAGATGCCGATTCGGTGGGCCAGCACCCGCGCCAGACGCGCCTCGTACGGCAGCTCGGCGAGCGGCTCGCCGAGCACCGCCCCGAGGATGCGCCAGAACTGGTTGCGCGGATGCGCGTAGTACTGGCCGGCGGCCAGCGAGGCCTCGCTCGGAAAGCTGCCGAGGATCAGCGTCTCGACGCCGGCGTCGAGCACCGGCGGGAAGCCGCGCAGGCGCGCGCTACGACGCCTTGGCCCCGGCATCGAGCAGCAGGTCGTTCAGCCGCCGTACGAACGCCGCCGGGTCCTGCAATTGACCGCCTTCGGCCAGTTGCGCCTGCTCGAGCAGCAGGTGCGCCCAGTCGGACAGCTTGGTCTGCTCGAACTTCAGCCGCTGCACCAGCGGATGGTGCGGATTGATCTCCAGGATCGGCAGCACGGCGGGCACCTTCTGGCCGGCGGCCTTCAGCAGTCGCTGCAGATGCGCGCTCATGTCGTCGCGGTCCACCACCACGCAGGCCGGCGAGTCGGTCAGCCGCAGCGTCACGCGGACCTCCTTGACCTTGTCGCCGAGCGCCTCTTTCAGTTTGCCGACCAGTTCCTTGTACTCGTCGGCGACCTTCTGCTGCTGCTCTTTCTCCTGCGCGTCGGCGAGTTCGCCCAGGTCGAGGTCGCCCTTGGCCACCGACGCCAGCGGCTTGCCGTCGAATTCGGTCAGGAAACTGAGCATCCATTCGTCGATGCGGTCGGTGAGCAGCAGCACCTCCACGCCCTTCTTGCGGAAAATCTCCAGGTGCGGCGAGTTGCGCGCCGCCTCCGGCGCATCGGCGGTCAGGTAATAGATCGCCTTCTGCCCCGGCTTCATGCGGGCGGCGTAATCGGCGAGCGACACGGTCGGCGCGCCGTCACTGGCGGTGGAGACGAAGCGCAGCAGCCGGGCGATGCGGTCGCGGTTGGCGGCGTCCTCGCCGATGCCCTCCTTCAGCACCTGGCCGAATTCGGCCCAGAACTTCGTGTAATCGTCCTTGCGGTCCTGCGCCAGCTCCTCCAGCAGCGCCAGCACGCGCTTCGTGCAGCCCTCCCGGATCGCCTTCACGTCGCGCGACTCCTGCAGGATCTCGCGGCTGACGTTCAGCGGCAGGTCGTTCGAATCGATCACGCCGCGCACGAAGCGCAGATAGGCCGGCAGCAGCTGCTCGGCATCGTCCATGATGAACACGCGCCGCACGTACAGCTTCACCCCATGCCGCTGCTGGCGATCCCAGATGTCGAAAGGCGCGCGCGACGGGATGTACAAGAGCTGGATGTATTCGGTGCGCCCCTCGACGCGGTTGTGCGTCCAGGCCAGCGGATCGGTGAAGTCGTGCGCGACGTGCTTGTAGAACTCCTTGTACTGCTGCTCGCTGATCTCGCCTTTCGGGCGCGCCCACAAGGCGCTCGCCTGGTTGACGGTTTCTTCCTCGTCGGTCAGTACGTATTCGTTCTTGTCCTTGTCCCAGCGCTCCTTCTTCATCCGGATCGGGATCGCGATGTGATCCGAATACTTGCGCAGGATTTCGGCCAGCTTCCAGCGCGACAGCAGCTCGTCCTCGCCTTCCTTCAGATGCAGGATCACGTCGGTGCCGCGCTCGGCGCGGCTGGCCGGCTCGACCGTGAATTCGCCGGTGCCGTCGCTTTCCCACTTGACGGCCTGCTCGGCCGGCGCCCCGGCGCGGCGCGAGATCACGGTCACGCGGTCGGCGACGATGAAGCTCGAATAAAAGCCGACGCCGAACTGGCCGATCAACTGCGCGTCTTTCTGCTGGTCGCCGGTCAAGCGAGCGAAGAATTCGCGCGTACCGCTCTTGGCGATCGTGCCCAGATGCTGGACCGCCTCCTCGCGCGTCATGCCGATGCCGTTGTCCGACACCGTGATCGTGCGCGCGGCCTTGTCGAACGCGACCCGGATCACGAAGTCCTTGTCCTCCTGCAGCAGCTCGGGGCGGGCGATCGCCTCGAAGCGCAGCTTGTCGCAGGCATCGGACGCATTGCTGATCAGCTCGCGCAGGAAGATCTCCTTGTTCGAGTACAACGAATGCACCATCAGGTGCAGCAGCTGCTTGACTTCGGCCTGGAAACTCAGTGTTTCTTTGTCAGCTCCCATCGATTCCTCCTCATCGGCCGCCCCCGCCCGGGTGCGGCGCTGTCGCGTCGGCGCCGCGCGCAGATGGGGGCGCCGCCGCCGGTTTTCAAGCGCGCGGTTGCCAGCCCCGCGCCGCTGCGGCAACATCGCGGCCCGTTTGACCTGCGCCGCCGCCGCGATGAACCGCACCGCCGTCTTTCCGGTCGCCGTGAACTTCGGCGACTGTGACCCCGCTGGCATCGTTTTCTACCCGAACTTCCTGCGCTGGATGGATGCCGCCTCGGCCCACTTCTTTTTCAGCCGCGGCGTGCCGCCGTGGCACGAACTGGAAAAGACGCAGGGCATCGTCGGCACGCCGCTGCTGGAGGTCAACGTGAAGTTCTATAAGCCCGCCACCTACCCGGAACGGATCGAGGTGCATACGCGCGTCGAGGAGTGGCGCGAGAAAGTATTCATCCAGCACCACGCGATCCGCCGCGGCGACGACCTGCTCTGCGAAGGGCGCGAGACGCGGGCCTTTGTCAAGCGCGACCCGGACAGCGGCCGCCTGCGCGCGGTGCCGGTGCCGCCGGAGATCCGCACGCTGTGCGAATGAGCGGGCGCCGCGGCCGCGCGGCGCGGCCGCGCGCGGGGGGCTGGGCCGGCGCCGGCTGCGCGCGTCCCTGACGGCGGCGGGCGATGGACCTGTCGATCGCCGGCATCCTGCTGCTGGACGGCATCGCCAACGGGGCGGTCTACGCGCTGCTGGCGCTGGCGCTCGTCATGGTGTTCGCGGTCACCCGCGTGATCTTCATCCCGCAGGGCGAGTTCGTCGCCTTCGGCGCGCTGACGCTCGGCATGCTGCAGGCGGGCCAGGTGCCCGGCACGGTCTGGCTGCTGGCCACGATGGCGGTGGGCGCCGCCGGTCTGCAGGCAGCCGCCGACCTGCGCCGCGGCCGCGGCCCGCTGCGGGCGCTCGGCCGTGCCGCCGCCGTGCTGGCGCCGCCGCTCGCCATCTGCGCGCTCGCGTGGTGGGCGGCGCCGCTGAAGCTGGCGCTGCCGCTCGCCACCCTGCTGACGCTGGCATTGGTCACGCCGATGGGGCCGCTGCTGTACCGGCTCGGCTACCAGGGGCTGGCCGACGCCAGTGTGCTGGTGCTGCTGATCGTCTCGGTCGGCGTGCACTTCGCCCTCACCGGGCTCGGGCTGCTGTTCTTCGGCGCCGAGGGCTTCCGCACGCCACCGTTCTGGGAGGCGCGCTTCACGCTCGGAGCGCTCGCCGTCTCGGGCCAGACGCTGATCGTCTTCGCAGCCTCGCTCGCGCTGATCGTGCTGCTGTGGCTTTTCTTCGCGCATACGCTGGCCGGCAAGGCCTTGGCGGCCACTGCGATCAACCGCACGGGCGCCCGCCTGATGGGCATCTCGACGGTCGCCGCCGGCCAGCTCTCCTTCACGATGGCGGCCTTCATCGGCGCGCTGTCCGGCCTGCTGATCGGGCCGACCACCACCATCTACTACGACTCCGGCTTCCTGATCGGGCTGAAGGGCTTCGTCGCCGCGGTGTTCGCCGGTCTGGCGAGCTACCCGCTGGCGGCCGTCGGCGCCCTCGGCGTCGGCGTGCTCGAATCGTTCGGCTCCTTCTGGGCGAGCGCCTTCAAGGAGGTGATCGTCTTCACCGCGATCCTGCCGGTCCTGCTGTGGCGCTCGCTGATCGACCGCCACCTGGAAGACGACTGATGGGCGTGCGCCGGGTCATCGCGCTGGCATTCTTCGCCCTGCTGTTTGCCGCACCGCTGGCGCCGGTGCCGGAGTTCTGGATCACGCAGCTCAATTACATCGGGCTGTATGCACTGGTGGCCATCGGCCTAGTGCTGCTGACCGGCGTGGCGGGCCTGACCTCCTTCGGTCAGGCGGCGTTCGTCGCGATCGGCGCCTACACGACCGCGCTGCTGTCCGTGCATCAGCTCGCCTCGCCGTGGGTAGCGCTGTTCGTCGGTCTGGCGCTGACCGCGGCCGGCGCGCTGCTGCTCGGCGGGCTGACGCTGCTGCTGTCGGGCCATTACTTGCCGCTGGCGACGATCGCTTGGGGGCTGTCGCTCAACTATCTGATGGCGAACCTCGACGTCCTCGGCAAATACGACGGCATCCTCGGCATCCCCGCCCTGTCGGCCTTCGGCCTGACGTTCAACGAGGGGCGCGCGCAGTTCTACCTGATCTGGGGCGCGGCGGTGGCGGCAGCGTGGGCGGCGCTGAACCTGCTGGACTCCCGCCCCGGCCGCGCGATCCGCGCCCTGCGCGCCGGCGCCGTGATGGCCGAGGCGATGGGCATCTGGACGTTTCGCTACAAGCTGACCGTCTTCGTGCTGGCCGCCCTGCTGGCGGCCGTCTCCGGCTGGCTGTTCGCGCACTTCCAGCGCACGATCAACCCGACGCCGTTCGGGCTGAAAATGGGCATCGAGTACCTGCTGATGGCCGTCGTCGGCGGCGTCGGCCACGTCTGGGGCGCGTTCACCGGCGCGGCGGTGGTCAAACTGGCCGAGGACCAGTTGCAGGCCTGGCTGCCGAGGCTGGTGGGCGCCAGCGGCAATTTCGAGATCATCGTGTTCGGCATCGCGCTCGTGCTGACGCTGCGCTATGCGCCGCAGGGGCTGTGGCCGCACCTGGCGAACCGCCTGCCCGCCCCGCCGCGACGCGACATCGATGCGGCTGTCCCGCCGCTGCCGGCGCGCGCGAAGCCGGCGCGCGGCGAACCGCTGCTGGAGGTGGTGACCGCGCGCAAGGCGTTCGGCGGTCTGCTGGCGGTCAACGACGTCAGCTTCCGGCTGCCCGCCGGCGAGATCCTCGGCCTGATCGGCCCGAACGGCGCCGGCAAGACCACGCTGTTCAACGTCATCTCCGGCGTGCTGCCACCGACAGCCGGCGAGGTGCGCTTCCGCGGCGAGCGGATCGACGGACTACCCAGCCGTGCGATCGCCCGGCGCGGGCTGTCGCGCACGTTCCAGCACGTGCGGCTGGTACCGGACATGACGGTGCTGGAGAACGTGGCGCTGGGCGGCCATCTGCGCACCGACGCCGGCACGCTGGCGGCGATGCTGCGCCTGGAGCGGCGCCAGGAACGCCAACTGCTGGCCGAGGCGCAGCGCCAGCTGCAGCGCATCGGGCTGCACGGGCAGCGGCACGAACTGGCGGGCAACCTGCCGCTGGGCGCACAGCGTCTGGTGGAGATCGCGCGGGCGCTGACCACCGATCCGCTGCTGCTGCTGCTCGACGAGCCGGCCGCCGGCCTGCGCCTGCGCGAAAAGCAGGCGCTGGCGGCCGTGCTGCGGCAGCTTCGCGAGGAGGGCCTGACGATCCTGCTGGTCGAACACGACATGGATTTCGTGATGGGACTGACCGACCGCATCGTCGTGATGGAATCGGGCGCCAAGCTGCTGGAGGGCACGCCGGCGCAGGTGCAGGCGAGCGCCGCGGTGCGCGCCGCCTATCTGGGCACCGAACACTGAGATGGCCGACCTGCTGCAGGTACGCGATCTGCACGCCGGCTACGGCAAGGCCGAGGTACTGTCCGGTCTTGCGCTTCAGGCCCCGGCCGGCAGCGTGGTCACGGTGATCGGACCGAATGGCGCCGGCAAGACCACGCTGCTGGCCGCCATCATGGGGCTGCTGCCCGCACGCGGCCAGATCCTGTTCGACGGCGCCGATCTAGCGCGCGAACCGCTGGAGGCGCGTGTGCTGCGCGGCATTTCGCTGGTGCCGGAGCGCCGCGAGCTGTTCGGCACGATGTCCGTGCAGGACAACCTGATCCTGGGCGCGTTCCGGCGCTACCGTCTGCGCGAACGCGGCTGGCGCGACGACCTCGCACAGGTGTATGCGTTGTTTCCGCGCCTGCAGGAGCGACGCGCACAGCTGGCCGGCACGCTGTCCGGCGGCGAGCGACAGATGCTGGCGATCGGCCGGGCGCTGATGGCCCGCCCCCGGCTGCTGTTGCTCGACGAGCCGAGCCTGGGGCTAGCGCCGCTGATCGTGCGCGACATCTTCGCGGTCATCGCACGGCTGCGCGCCACTGGAGTGACAATCCTGCTCGTCGAGCAGAATGCGCGCGCGGCGCTCGAAGTCGCCGACTACGGCTACGTGCTGGAAACCGGCGCGATCACGCTGCAGGGGCCGGCGGCGGCGCTGGCCGGCGATGCACGCGTGGTCGAGTCGTACCTGGGTGCGCGGCGCGACCGTTGAGCGGCGCGCCTCGAAAGGACACCGCGGTGATCGACAAGATCTTCCCCTCCATCGAAGCGGCGCTCGCCGACATCCCGGACGGCGCCACGATCATGATCGGCGGCTTCGGCACGGCCGGCCAGCCGGCCGAGCTGATCGACGGCCTGATCGCGCAGGGCGCCAAAGACCTCACCATCATTAGCAACAACGCCGGCACCGGCGAGGTCGGCATCGCCGCGCTGCTGAAAGCGCGCCGCGTGCGCAAGGTGATCTGCTCGTACCCGCGCCAGGCGGACTCCTACGTCTTCGACGCGCTGTACCGGCGCGGCGAGGTCGAGCTCGAGCTGGTGCCGCAGGGCAACCTGGCCGAACGCATCCGTGCCGCCGGCGCCGGCATCGGCGCTTTCTTCACGCCGACCGGCTATGGCACGGAACTTGCCCGCGGCAAGGAAACGCGCGCCATCGGCGGCAACATGTACGTGCTGGAATATCCGCTGCATGCCGATTACGCGCTGATCCAGGCCGAGCGCGGCGACCGCTGGGGCAATCTGACCTATCGCAAGGCCGCACGCAACTTCAATCCGGTGATGGCGATGGCCGCGCGCATCACCGTGGCGGCAGTGCGCGAGGTCGTGCCGCTTGGGGCGCTCGATCCAGAGGCCGTCGTCACGCCGGGCATCTTCGTGCAGCGCATCGTGCATGTGCCGCGCCGCGCGGCGACGACGCCGGCACAGGAGGCACCGCGATGAAAAGATGGAGCCGGGAGGAAATGGCCGCGCGCGTGGCGCGCGACATCCCTGAGGGCGCCTACGTCAACCTCGGCATCGGGCTGCCGACGCTGGTGGCGAACTTCCTGCCGCGCGACCGCGAGATCGTGCTGCACAGCGAGAACGGTATCCTCGGCATGGGCCCGGCCCCGGCACCCGGCGCCGAAGACGAAGACCTGATCAACGCCGGCAAGCAGCCGGTGACGCTGCTGCCTGGCGGCTGCTTTTTCCATCACGCGGACAGCTTCGCGATGATGCGAGGCGGGCACCTGGACATTTGCGTACTCGGCGCCTTTCAGGTGGCGGTCAACGGCGATCTGGCCAACTGGCACACCGGCGAGCCGGATGCGATCCCCGCCGTCGGCGGCGCCATGGACCTGGCGATCGGCGCGCGCCAGACCTGGGTGATGATGGAACACCTGACCAAGCGTGGCGAC
>JANWUU010000203.1 GCA_025057735.1 Burkholderiaceae bacterium | reverse complement strand
ATAGGAGATCTCCATCACCGTGCCGCCGGTGAATTCGATCGACAGGTTCAGGCCGCGGGTGGCGAGGACGGCGACCGCGATCAGGAAGGAGACGAGCGAGATCGCGTTCAGGATGCGCGAATAGCGCATGAACGGGATCGTGCGGCGGATGCGGAAGAATTCCATCGCGCCCTCCTACTTGGTCTCCGGGGCGACCTGCCCCGCGTCGGGCCGCCAGACCTGGCCGATGCTGATGCGGGTCAGCTTCCTGCGCGAGCCGTAGATCAGGTTGACGATCGCGCGCGAGACGAACACCGCGCTGAAGATCGAGGTCAAAATCCCCAGACAGTGCACGACGGCGAAACCGCGCACCGGTCCGGAGCCGAAGGCGAGCAGCGCCACGCCGGCGATCAGCGTCGTGATGTTGGAGTCCAGGATGGTGTTGAAGGCTTTCTCGTAGCCGTCGTGGATCGCGTGCTGCGGCGGCCGGCCGTTGCGCAGCTCCTCGCGCACCCGCTCGTTGATCAGCACGTTGGCGTCGATCGCCATGCCCAGGGTGAGCGCGATCGCCGCAATGCCGGGCAGCGTCAGGGTGGCCTGTAGCAGCGACAGCAACGCGATCAGCAGCATCAGGTTGGAGGCGAGCGCGATCACCGAGACGACGCCGAACACGCCGTAGTAAACGACCATGAAGACGGCGATGGCGGTGAATCCCCACAGCGTGGCGTTGAAGCCGCGCCGGATGTTCTCCGCCCCCAGGCTGGGGCCGATCGTGCGCTCCTCGATGATCTCCATCGGCGCCGCCAGCGACCCGGCGCGCAACAGCAGCGCCACGTCGTTGGCCTCCTGCGTGGTCATGCGGCCGGAAATTTGGAAGCGCGCGCCCAGCTCCGAGCGGATCACCGGCGCCGTGACCACCTCGCCCTTGCCTTTCTCGAACAGCAAAATGGCCATCCGCTTGCCGACGTTTTCGCGCGTGACGTCGCGGATGATGCGGGCGCCCTTCGCATCGACCGTCAGGTGCACCGCCGGCTCCTGCGTCTGGCTGTCGAAACCGGCCTGCGCGTCGTTCAGGTTCTCGCCGGTGATGATCACCTGTCGCTTGACGAGCAGCGGCCGTCCTTCGCGGTCGACGTATCGCTCGCAGCCGAAAGGCACCGTGCCGGCGGCGAAGGCCGCCATGTCCTCCGGCGATTCGCACAGCAGCCGCATCTCCAGCGTCGCGGTGCGGCCGAGGATCTCCTTCGCCTTGGCGGTGTCCTGTACGCCGGGCAACTGCACGACCACGCGGTCCGCGCCCTGCTGCTGGATCACCGGCTCGGCCACGCCCAGCTCGTTGATGCGGTTGTGCAGCGTGGTGATGTTCTGTTTCAGCGCGTATTCCTGCACGCCGCGGATGGCGGTCGGGCTGAGCGTCACTAGCAGGCGCGCCGCCTCGCCCTCGCCCTCCTCGCGCAGCACCAGGTCGCGGTTGGCGTCGCGGATCAGGCCGGCGGCGCGCGCGCGCGTGTCGCTGTCGCGGAAGCGAATCTCCAGCGTCTGCCCGTCGCGCACGATGCCGCCATGGCGCACGTTCTTTTCGCGCAGCAGCGTGCGCAGGTCGCCGGCGACGGCCTCCATGCGCCGGGTCACCGCCTCCTTCATGTCCACCTGCAGCAGGAAGTGCACGCCGCCGCGCAGGTCCAATCCCAGGTACATCGGCAGCGCGCGCAGCGCGATCAGCCAGTGCGGCGTACGCGGCACCAGGTTCAGCGCCACCACGTAGGCGGGGTCGGCCGGATCCGGATTCAGCGCCCGTTCGATGACGTCGCGCGCGCGGATCTGCGTATCGGTGTCGCGGAAGCGCGCGCGCACGGTGGCATTCAAGCCGACCACATCGAAACTGGTGCCGTCGTGCTCGATGCCGGCGGCCTGCAGCGCCGCTTCCACCCGCGCCAGCAGCGCCGGCTCGACCTTGACGGTCGCCTTGGCCGAGGACACCTGCACCGCCGGCGCCTCGCCGAAGAAATTCGGCAGCGTGTAGACGGCGCCGAGCAGCAGCGCCACGGCGATGACGATGTACTTCCAGAGGGCGTAACGGTTCATGTTCGGCAGGTCGACGGCGGCCGCTCGGCGGATCGGGGCGCGGGGGCGGCCGCCGCCAGACGGCCGCCCGCGGCCGCGTCAGAGGGATCTCATCGTGCCTTTCGGCAGCAGCATCTGCACCGCTGCGCGCTGCATCGAGATCTCCACCGGCTTGTTGTCGACGGTGGCGATCTGCAGCGTCATGTACTGGTCGGTCAGATCGGTGATCTTGCCGACGATGCCGCCGGCGGTCAGCACCTCGTCGCCTTTGTTCAAGCCCTCGATCAGCGCCTTGTGTTCCTTCTGCCGTTTCTGCTGCGGCCGGATGAGCAGGAAATAGAACACCACGAAGATCAGCACCATGAAGGCGAGCGAAGTCATCATCGACTCCGCGCCGCCCGGCTGGGCCGCCGGCGCGGTCTGCGCCAGCGCATCGGAAATGAACCACATGCAGGGACTCCGCGGGGCGTGGGTGAAGGAAGCGGCGCATTATAGGTTTAGGGATCGGCCGAGGCGCGCCCGTGCGCGGGCCGCCGGCCCGACGACGCGTCGCGCGCGCGGATCGCCGGGTGCGCCGCCCGCCCTCAGCGGCCCCAGGATTCCTTCAGCGTCACCGCCAGGTTGAACACCGGGCGGGTGCGCGTGTGATCCTTGCGGTCGGCGACGAAGTAGCCGTTGCGCTCGAACTGGAACTTGTCGTCCGGCTGCGCGTCGGCGAGCGCCGGCTCGACGAACGCCTCAAGCACGGTCCTGCTGTCGGGATTGAGCAGCGCCAGGAAATCCTTGTCGCCCGCATCCGGCTGTGGGTCGACGAACAGGCGGTCGTACAGGCGCACCTCGGCCGGCACGGCGGCGTGCACCGGCAGCCAGTGGATCGCGGCGCGCGTCTTCACCCGACTGGCGCCGGGCGTGCCGCTTTTCGTGTCCGGCAGGTATTCGGCATGCACGGCCACGATGCGACCGGCGTCATCCTTTTTTACCGCGGTCGCGCGCACGACGTACGCATAGCGCAGCCGCACCAGGCCGCCGGGCGACAGGCGGAAGTAATCCGGCGGCGGGTTTTCCATGAAGTCGTCGGCCTCGATCCACAGCTCGCGCGCAAACGGGATCGTGCGCGTCCCCATCTGCGGCTTCTGCGGATGGTTGGGCACCGTACAGTCCTCTTGCTGTCCGGCCGGATAGTTGTCGATGACGAGCTTCAGCGGCCGCAGCACCGCGGTGGCGCGCGGCGCGCGCGCCTCCAGATCGTCGCGCAGCGCCTGCTCGAGCACGGCATATTCGATCCACTGCGGGCTCTTGCTGACGCCGATCTGCTCGACGAAGCGCTGGATCGACTGCGGCGTGTAGCCGCGCCGCCGCAGCCCGACCAGCGTGGGCATGCGCGGGTCGTCCCAGCCGTCGACGTGCCCTTCCTCGACCAGCTGCGCCAGCCGCCGCTTGCTCATCACCACGTAGGTGAGGTTCAGCCGGTTGAACTCGTACTGATGTGGCAGCAGGAACGGATTCGGCTTGCGCTCGTCGAGCGCTGCCTGCAGCAGCGGGGTGAAGCATTCGGTGTGCTGCAAGAGCAGCTTCAGGAATTCGTCGGCGTCGTTGGCCGCCAGGTCCGGGCTCTTGCTCCAACTGGCGAACATCGCCTCCACGCGGCGTTCGTAGCGCGAGTGACCCAGTTTGTCGCCGAAATTGCGACAGTGCAGCGCGAACTGGCGCTTGCCCTCCACGCCCTGCGCGGCGATCTCCGCCAGCAGGCGGCGCGCCGCCTCGTACTGCGGGCGGCGCAGCACCGGCACGATGCGCTCCAGCGTCCAGTCGTAAAAGGGCCGCTGGTCCTCGAACTCCAGCGTGCAGATCGAATGCGTGATGTTCTCCAGCGCGTCCTCGATCGGGTGCGCATAGGCGTACATCGGATAGATGCACCAGCGGTCGCCGGTCATGTGATGGCTGGCGAAGCGGATGCGGTAGATGACCGGGTCGCGCATGTTGATGTTCGGCGACGCCATGTCGATCTTGGCCCGCAGCACCATACTGCCCTCGGCGTGTTTGCCGGCGCGCATCTCGCGGAACAGGCGCAGGCTGTCTTCGATCGGCCGGTCGCGGTACGGCGAGTTCACCCCCGGCTCGGTCAGCGTGCCGCGGGTGGCGCGGATCTGCTCGGCGCTCTGTTCGTCGACGTACGCGTAGCCGGTCTGGATCAGGTACTCGGCAAAGCGGTACATGTCCTCGAAATAGTCCGAGGCGTGATACAGGTTGCGCTCGACACCCTGCGGCGTGACGTGTTCCCAGTCGAAGCCGAGCCAGCGCACCGCATCAAGGATGGCATCGACGTACTCCTGATCTTCCTTGACCGGATTGGTGTCGTCGAAGCGCATGTGGCAGCGCCCGCCGAAGTCGCGCGCCAGCCCGAAGTTCAGGCAGATCGACTTCGCGTGGCCGATATGCAGGTAGCCGTTGGGCTCGGGCGGGAAGCGCGTGCGGATGCGCGCCGGGTCTTTCGGCGCATGCGCGTGGATGTCGTACACACCGGGCCGGCCGGCCCAGTTGCGGTCCTCGTAGGTGCCGCGCACCAGATCGGCGGCGATGACGTTGCGCAGGAAATTCGGCGGCGGCGAGGCCGCATCGCGCCCCTCGTTGGCGGGTCCCCTGTTTGCGTCAGCAGCGTCGCCGCGCCTGGCGCCCATCGTTACGTCCCGACCAAACGATTGTCATGTGCATGTGATTCGATTGTAGCCGCGGGGTAGCCGATGCCGGGTAATCCGAGCCCCGAACCAGGCGCGGCGTCGGCATGCCTAAACGGCCAGGATCAGTGGCACCGGGGGGATGGAACATGTCTGCATTCGAGCGCGCCACCGTCGGGCTCCTGCTCTGGTGGAGCGCGCAGGCGACGCTGGCGCAGGATGCGCGGGCGTTCGCCAGCCGCCACGGTGTGGGGGACACGGTCGCCCGCATCGAAAGCGCCGCCCGCCAGCGTGGACTGCGCGTGCAGCACGACGATCACGCGGCAGCGGCGCGCGCCGCGGGATTGCAGCTGCCGCCGACGCATGCGCTGCGCATCGGCTCGGGCGATGGCGCGCTGAAGCTGGTCGTCTGGCAGGCGCCGGGAGGCGTGACGATGGTCGGCGCGCGCGAGGAAAGCGCGCTTGCCTTCGCCGCGGCGGCGCTCGGCATCGCCGCTGCGCGCGAGGACCGTTGGCTGCCCTCGCCGGCGGCCTGGCCGTGGCCGGCCTCCGACGGCGCGGGGCGCGCGCCGCGGCCGCGTCCGTTCGAAGTCGTCGCGCCGACGGTGCGGCCGTGAGACGCCGTGGCATGGCAAGATGCGGTCTCCCAGCATCCCCAGGACGTCGCAACGCCCATGCGTCTTCGCGAAGTCGACCGCATCGTGCACGCGCAGCGCACCCGCGAGGGCGGCGGTTTCATCGTTCGCAGGCCGTTTCCGACGCCGCAGCTCGACTTGTTCGACCCATTTTTGCTGCTGGATGAAATGGGGCCGGCGGACTACGGACCGGGCGAGGCGGTGGGCGCGCCCGATCATCCGCACCGCGGCTTCGAGACCGTCACCTACATGCTGGAAGGCGAATTCGTGCACGAGGACAGCGCCGGCCACCGCGGCCGCATCGGGCCCGGCGACGTGCAGTGGATGACCGCCGGCGACGGCGTGATCCACTCCGAGATGCCGGCTGAATGGATCCGCGAACGCGGGGGGCGCGTCCATGGCTTTCAGCTCTGGGTCAACCTGCCGGCGCGCGACAAACGCATCGCGCCGCGCTATCAGGATGTGCGGGCAGCGGAGATGCCGACCTGGCGCAGCGCCGATGGGCGCGCCACCGTCAAGGTGATCGCCGGCGCCGCGCTGGGCGTTGCGGGCGCCGCGCAGACGCGCACTCCGATGACGTACCTTGATGTGCGGTTGGCCCGCGATGCGGAACTTGCGCTCTCCGTCGATCCGGCGCAGGCGGCCTGCGTCTACGCCTTCGGCGGCGCGTTGCAGATCGGCGCGCAGCGCCGCACCGCCTCCGACGGCGACCTGGCGCTGCTGTCGGGTGGCGAGGCGCTCGCGCTGCGCGCCGGGCCCGATGGCGCGCGCGCCCTGGTGCTGGCGGGTCAGCCGCTGCGCGAGCCGGTGGCGCGCTACGGCCCGTTCGTGATGAACACGCGGGAAGAAATCGTCGAGGCGGTGCGCGACTACCAGTCCGGGCGCTTCGGCCGCATCGCGCGCTAGCGGAGGAGCGCTTCACGCTGGGGGTCGGCCGCTGTGCCTGCCACAGCAAGTGCCGCCGCAGTACATCGATGGGCCGCGGCACGACCGGCAACCACCCGCGCGACGGCCGTTCTCGCCGGCCGCCTGATCGCAACGGCCGCAGCAAAGACGTCAAAAGATAAGCTGCCGCCGAGACTGCCCCGCGCCCGGTGCTGGCAGACCCTGACGAGCCTCGCACTGGATATCTCCAGCGCGTTGGCAGACTGCCTGCGGTCGCAACGAGATTTTTTGGATTTATGCGGTACCCGTCATGAGTGCGTCGGAGCTGGCGAAGCAGCACACAGGTGGACCGAGTCGCCGCTGGCGGCCACACCGGTTGCCTCGATCTCGACGAGCAGCTCCGCGCGGCACACGTCGGCCTGCGCGTAGATCGCGTTGCGCGCGGCCGGTGAGTCCGTGCCGACCGCCGCTTCGAATTCGGCGCGCACGGTGGCCGCGTCCTCGGGGCGGCGCACGTACACCGTGCAATGCAGCCGATCGAGCGCGAAGGCCGGCTGCGCCAGGCGGGCGTTGGCGACCTCGACCATCGTGCGCAAATTGACCATCGTCTCGCGCGTCTGCGCGGCGACATCGCCCGCATGCAGCGAGCGGTGGCCGACGAT
>JANWUU010000026.1 GCA_025057735.1 Burkholderiaceae bacterium | reverse complement strand
GTTGTTCGTCAAGGGCGGTCGCGCCACGCTGGTTTTGGCGGTGCGCTCGCTCGCCGACGGCGCGCGCCACGCGCTGCCGGTCGGGGTGGCCTGCGCCCTGGTGGGGGTCATCATCGGGGTGCTCACGCTCACCGGCGCCGCGACCAGCTTCGCCGGCTACATCATCCAGATGGGGCAGAAGAGCCTTTTCCTGAGCCTGTTTCTGACCATGCTCGTCTGCCTGGTGCTCGGCATGGGCATCCCGACGATCCCGAACTACATCATCACCAGCTCGATCGCCGCGCCGGCGCTGCTGGAACTCGGCGTGCCGCTGATCGTCTCGCACATGTTCGTCTTCTACTTCGGCATCATGGCCGACCTCACCCCGCCAGTGGCGCTGGCCGCGTTCGCGGCCGCGCCGATCGCGCGCGAGTCGGGCCTGAAGATCGGCCTGCAGGCGATGCGGGTGGCGATCGCCGGCTTCATCGTGCCGTACATCGCCGTCTACGCGCCGGCGTTGATGCTGCAGGGCGGTTCCTGGATCGACACGGCCTACGTCGTGTTCAAGGCGCTGCTCGCCGTCGCGTTGTGGGGCGGTGCGGCGATCGGCTACTGGTTCGCACCGCTGCGCTGGTACGAGCGCGTGGCCGCGTTCGTCGCCGCCAGTTTCCTGATCGTGGCGCTGCCGCTGACCGACGAAATCGGTTTTGCCGGCGCCGCACTGCTGCTGCTCTGGCATCTGGCGCGGGCGCGCACGCTGCGCGCCGCCGGCGCGCGCGCCACGTGATCGCTGCCGCCGCCGCAGCGGTCTGCCTCAGTGCCGCCGGCGTGCGCGTCGTGCTGCCCGGCGCGGAGTTCACGCTGCGCTGGCAGCACACGGTCGAACGCGTGCTCTGGGAAGAGGACTACGTTGCGCGCGGCGGGCGCCTGCTCGCCATCGCCGCCCGCATCCGCGGCAGCGGCGCCGGCATGGAGCCGCCCGCCGATGCGGTGCTGCGCGAGGGCGTCTGGCACTACCGGCCCGCCCCGCGCCCGCTGCGCGAGCTCGTACTGGCGCGCTCGGAATTCGGCACCGACTACGAGCTATGCATGCAGGGCGTGTGCCGTCCGCTGTCGCGTTGGCTGCCGGCGGCGAGCGGACCGGTGACGGTCACCCCCTGTTGAGACGGGCGTCGACCCGTCAGACGCGCGGGCCGAATTGCTGCGCGAGCGGTCGCTGCAGCCAATCGGACCCCTCGCGCAGCAGCGCTTGCAGCCGGGCGTCGCGGGCGAGCAGCGAGTTGGCCGGATCGATCACCAGCCGCTCGTAAAGGGGCCCCAGCGTCGCCCGCCCCGGGTCGCAGCCAAGCGTCCAGTTTCCTGCATGCCGCCCGTCCAGGCGCGCCACGTAGTCCAGCGCCTCAAGTTCCAGCAGCAGTTCCTCGACCTCCTCAAGCGGCGCCCGCACCGCGGCGGCGAGCTGGACGGCGGTCAGCCGGCCGCCCGCAGAGGTGGACCGCGCGTCGAACAGCGCCGCCAGCAGCACCACTGCGGTCAGGAAACGATTGCCCACGCGGCTGTGGTCGGCGAAGCGCGCGCCGCGCAGCGCCGGCAGCGTGGCGGCGATGGCGGCCCCGAACAGCGTCGCCCACCACGACAGGTACAGCCAGACCAGAAAGACCGGCAGTGCGGCGAACGCGCCGTAAATCGATTGGTAAGTCCCGCGCGCAATAAAGGCAGTGAAACCCGCCTTCGCCAGTTCGCCGGCGGCCGAGGCGACGAAGCCGCCCACGAGCGCATCAGGCCAGCGCACGGACCGGTTCGGCACGAAGACATACAGGGCGGCGAGCGCACCGCCGCCGATGACGAACGGCGCCAGGTCGAGCACACCGCGCGGCAGCGCGCGCAGCGATCCGCCGAACAGGTTGGCGACGTGCGTGGTGGCCGCCAGGCTGGCGCCGACCGCAAGCGGACCGAGCGTCAGCAGCGCCCAGTAGATCAGCACCCGCTGCGCCAGCGGCCGGCGTTCCCGCACCTGGAAGATGTCGTTCAGCACGCGGTCCACGGTCAGTACCATTGCGAGCGCCGCCAGGACCAGAAAGACGAGTCCGAAGGCCGTCAGCCGCGTCGCCTTGGCGGCGAATTCGTTCAGATAGCGCAAAATGGTGTTCGACACCTGCGCCGGCAGCAGGCTCTTCAGCAGCATCTGCTCCAACGCCAGCCGATACTCGGCGAACAGTGGAAACGCCGAGAACACCGCCAGCGCCACCGCCAGCAGCGGCACCAGCGACAGCAGCGTCGTGAAGGTCAGGCTGCCCGCGACCTGCGACAGCCGTACCGCCCGCGCGCGACCGACCGCGAAGGCGAGCGCGTCGCGCGCGCGCGCGAGGGACGGAGCGATACGCGCCGCCAGCGCGTGCAGCCACGGTGCGCGCGCGGCCAGTCGCGCTGACCAGCGAGCAGCGGCGTGACGGGGCGGGCTCAATAGAATGCGCGGCGGAGGTTGCAACGGGCGATGCTCGACATTCTGGTGCTCTACTACAGCCGCCATGGTGCCACGCGCCGCGTGGCGGAGCTGATCGCCGCCGGCATCGACAGCGTAGATGGCGCGCAGGCACGCCTGCGCACCGTACCGCCCGTGGCGCCGGTCACCGAAACGGCGGCACCGCCGGTACCGCCGCACGGCAGCCCGTACGTGGAGCCGCGCGACCTGGAGGAATGTGCCGGGCTGGCGCTGGGCTCGCCGACGCGCTTCGGCGCGATGGCCGCGCCGCTGAAGCATTTTCTCGATACGACCGGCGCGCAGTGGGTCTCCGGCGCGCTCGCCGGCAAACCGGCGGCGGTCTTCACCTCCACCAGCACGCTGCACGGCGGCCAGGAAAGCACCTTGCTATCGATGATGCTGCCACTGTTGCATCACGGGATGCTGATCGTCGGCCTGCCCTTCACCGAGCGCGACCTGACCACCACCGCAAGCGGCGGCACCCCGTACGGCATGAGCCATTTCGCGCCGCGCGAGGGCGCGCCCGTCACGGAGGAGGAAAAGCGGCTCGCGCTCGCACTGGGCCGCCGGCTGGCCTTCACTGCCCTGAAACTGGCGCGATGAGCGATGCCAGCCCGCCCCTGCCGGTCGCCTCGCCGCCGTCGCGCGCGGCTTTGCGCGTGGCACGCGCGACGTGGATCGCGTTGCTCGTGCTCGCCATCCTCTGGGAATGGCTGCTGGCGCCGCTGCGGCCGGGCGGCTCCTGGCTGATCCTGAAGGCGGCACCGCTGGCGCTGCTCGCGCGCAACGTCTGGCAGGGCGATGCGAAGGCCCTGCAGTGGGCGCTGCTGGCCGTCACCCTGTATCTAGCCGAAGGCGTGGTGCGCCTTGCCGAGCCGCTGCCGGCGCGCGCGCTGGCGGCGCTCGAGCTGCTGCTGGCCGGCGCGTTCTACGCGGCGGCGATCGTCCACCTGCGGCCGCTGAAGAAGGCGGCCCGTCTGCGGGAGCGCTCGCGATGAACCTGCCCGACCGCCTGCGCGCCATCGTCGGCGCCGCGCACGTGCTGACCGATCCGGCGGCGATGGCGCCCTACCTGCTCGACTGGCGCAAGCGGCACCGAGGCGCGGCGCAGGCGGTGGTCCGGCCGGCGAGCACCGCGGAGGTGGCCTCCGTGGTGGCGGCCTGCGTGGAAGCGCGCGCCCCGGTCGTGCCGCAGGGCGGCAACACGGGACTCGTGGGCAGCGCCACGCCGTCGCCCACCGGGGAGGCGGTGGTCGTGTCGCTCGCGCGCCTGAACCGCGTGCGTGCGATCGACCCCGCCAATGACACGATCACGGTCGAGGCGGGTTGCATCCTGAAAAACGTGCAGGAGGTCGCGCGCCAGCATGGGCGGTTGTTTCCGCTGAGCCTGGCCGCCGAGGGCAGCGCCACCATCGGCGGCAACCTGTCGACCAACGCCGGCGGCACGCAGGTGCTGCGCTACGGCAACGCGCGCGAGCTCGCGCTCGGTCTGGAGGTGGTGCTGCCCGATGGGGCCATCTGGAACGGCCTGCGCGCGCTGCGTAAGGACAATACCGGCTACGACCTGAAGCACCTGTTCATCGGCGCCGAGGGCACGCTCGGCATCATCACCGCCGCCACGCTGAAGCTGTTCCCGCTGCCGCGCGCCCAGGCCACGGCGCTGGCGGCGCTGCCGTCGCTGCAGGCCGCGGTGGCGCTCTTGCAGGCAGCCCGCGCGGGCGCCGGCAGTACGCTGACCGCTTTTGAGGTCATGGCCGTCAACTGCCTGACCCGAACGGTGGCCGAACTGCCGCGACTGCGCATGCCGCTGCCCGCGGATCAGCCGTGGTATGCGCTGCTGGAGATTTCCGATCACGAGGACGAGGCGCACGCGACGGCGCTGCTGGAGGCGATCCTCACCGAGGCGAGCGCCGCCGGCCATGTGCAGAACGCCGCCATCGCGCGCTCGCTGGCGGAATCGCAGGCGCTGTGGGCGCTGCGCGAAGGCATCCCGGAAGCGCACGCCCGCGCCGGCGGCAACGTCAAGCACGACATCGCGCTGCCGGTTTCCGTAATCCCCGCCTTCGTTGCCGAGACCAATGCCGCGCTGGCGGCGCGCTTTCCGTGGATCGAGCCCTCGGTGTTCGGACATCTGGGCGACGGCAACCTGCACTACAACATGGGCACGCAGCCTGGCACGCCCGTCGCGGTCGCCTTCGAGCACGAAGCCGAAATCAACCGCATCGTTTACGAGGCGGTCGCCGCGCGCGGCGGCTCGATCAGCGCCGAACACGGCATCGGCCAGCTCAAACGAGGGCTGCTGCCGGCGCACAAGCCGGCGGTGGAACTGGCGCTGATGGGGCGGATCAAGCAGGCGCTCGACCCGCTGAACCTGATGAATCCGGGCAAGGTTCTCTGACCCGTTGCGCTTGGCTAGACTGCGCCCAGAACGCGTAGGAGGCGGCGATGCGTGAGGCCATTTTCTCCATCCTGCTGCTGGCGGCGCTCGCCGCGCACGCCGCCGCGACCGTGTACCGCTGCGAAGGTCGGGACGGTCGCATCACGTACAGCGACGAGGGCTGCCCCGCCGATGCCCGTTCCGCGCGCAGGCTGGACGAGGCGCCGGCGGTCTCCACCGCCACCGGCAAGGACGCGCCGCGGCCGGCGCGCGAGGCCGGCTCGATCGCGCCCAGCCGCAGCCAGGCGCGCTCCGACCCGAACGAAGAATTCCGACGCCTGGACGAGCAGATCGCCGCCACCCGGCGCGAGTGCGCGGAACTGGCCCGCCGCGTCCAGTACGCCCGCCAGGACCTGGAGACCGCGCCGCCAAGCCTGCGCGGCACAGCCGAACTGGCCCTGCGGCGCGCGCAGGACCAGTACCTGCTGTACTGCCCGCGCCGATGATGCGCGCCCTGGCGCTCGCCGCCGTCGCGGCTGCGGGCGCTGCCATCGCCCAGCCGGTGCAGCGCTGCGAGGACGCGCGCGGCCACGTGACCTATTCGAACGCCGACTGTCCGCCGGGCACGCAAGCAGTGCGCACGTTGCCGCGCGAGCCGGCCCCGCCGGCGGTCGACCAGAAAGCGGCGCAGGCGCGCGCGCAGCGCCACGCGCGCGAGGTCGAGCGCCTGGAGGCGGAGCGCCGCCGGCGAGAGGAAAAGGCTGCAAGGCAGCGGGCGGCGGAGGAGGAGAAGTCGCGTCGCCGCGAGGCGCAGTGCCGTCGCCTGGCCATGCGGGTGGAGGACGCCCGGCAGGATTTCGAGCGCGCCACGCTGGCCAAGCGGCAGGAGGCCGACCGCAAGCTGCGTCGCGCGCAGCAGCAGTACGACGCCGCCTGCAAGGGCTGACGCGCGCGCTCCCCTCAGGCCGCAAGCGGCGCCAGCAGCTCGGCCGCCGCGCGCAGCGCCTGCGCCCCGTGCTCGCGCAGAAACGCCGGGTCGCCGAGCCGCTGCCGCCACAGGCGCGCGCCCGGCCGGCCGTGAAAGAGATTGAGCATCGGGTTGAGCACCGCGCGCGGCGCAACCCCCTGCGCGACGGCCCGCTGCAGATACGCGCTCATGCGCTCGACGACCGCCTCGCGCGTGGGTGCGTGCGCGGCATCTCCGAACAGCTCGCGGTCGACCGCAGCGAGCAGATAAGGCTCGTTCCAGGCGGCGCGACCGAGCATCACGCCATCGACCTGCGCCAGATGGGCGCGCGCCTGCTCCAGGGTCTTAATGCCGCCGTTGAGCACCACCGTCGCCGCCGGGAAGTCGCGCTTGAGCTGGAACACCACCTCGTAGCGCAGCGGCGGCACCGTGCGATTCTCCTTCGGCGACAACCCCTTCAGCCAGGCATTGCGCGCATGCACGATGAAGACGCGGCAGCCGGCGTCGAACAGTGTGCCGACGAAGTCGCGCACGAAGCCATAGTCTTCCTGGCGGTCCAGCCCCAGCCGGTGCTTGACCGTCACCGGCACCGACACCGCATCCTGCATCGATTTGATGCAGTCGGCCACCAGCGCGGGCTCCGCCATCAGGCAGGCACCGAAGGCGCCGCGCTGCACGCGCTCCGAGGGACAGCCGCAGTTCAGGTTGATTTCGTCGTAGCCCCAGCGCGCGCCCAGGCGCGCGCAGTGCGCCAGTTCCGCCGGATCGCTGCCGCCCAACTGCAATGCCACCGGATGCTCGGCGGCATCGAAATCCAGATGGCGCGCCACGTCCCCGTGCAGCAGCGCACCGGTGCTCACCATCTCCGTGTACAGACGCGCATGGCGCGACAGCTGCCGGTGGAAATAGCGGCAGTGGCGGTCGGTCCAGTCCAGCATCGGCGCCACGCAGAAGCGCCAGCTCAGCGGATGCCGATCAGCCACTGGATCACCTGCTTCATCGCGAAGCCGAGAATGCCGAAGGCCAGCACGAAGAACAGCACGAACGTGCCGAAGCGCCCCGCCTTCGATTCGCGCGCCACGTTCCAGATGATGAACAGCATGAGCGCGATCAGGCCGCCGACACCCCAGGTCAGCCCGAACTCGGCGATCTGCTCTTCGGTCAGCCCGAACAACGCCGCGCCTCAATCCAATCGCGAGGGCAGCGCCTCGGCGTCCACCAGATCGCGATACGCATGCCAGGTGGCATGCCCGATCACCGGCACCGACAGCACGAAGCCCGCCAGCGCCGTCAGCAGCGAGGCGAGCGTGGCCAGCATGATGAGCGCCGCCCACAGCGCCATCGGCAGGGGGTTGTCGCCCACCGCGCGCACGCTGGTCAGCACGGCGGTGCGCAGATCGACGGCACGGTCGAGCAGCAGCGGGGCGGACACTGCGGTGGCCGCGAACACCAGCGCCGCGCCCAGCCCGCCGGCCAGCAGCCAGAGCGAGAACAGCAGCCAGCCCTGGCCACTGACCGCGTAGCGCAGGAAGTCCAGCGGCTGCGCCACCGTCCCCCGCGCCAGCAGTCCGAGCAGCAGCGTGGAGGCGACGACCCAGGCCGTGGCGGCGGCGAACAGCAGCAGGCCGAGCGCCACCAGCGGGCGCGTGCCGCGCTGCCAAGCGTGCACCGCGTCGGCCAGGCGCGGCTGCCGGCCCTGCTCGCGCCGGCGGCTCAGCTCGTACAGCCCGGTGGCGAGGATCGGCGCTACCAGCGCGAAACCGGACACCGCGCCGGCCGTCAGCGGCCAGGAATCGCGCGCCACCGCGAGGATCAACCAGCCGGCGACGAATACCAACACGCCGTGCAGGAGGCTGGCCCCCGGCGCGCTGCGCAGGTCGGTCCAGCCGCGCCGCAGCCAGGCGAACGGACGCGGCAGGTCGATCGCGCGTATCGGCAGTGGCGCAACGAGGGTGCTAAGGTTCAACGGCGTCTCCCGTCTGGACAGACGCGATTATCCCCGCCGCAGGACCGTCGCCCGATTCGGCCGGCGCCTGCGCGGGTCTTCTCGACGAGGTGGACATGTTCCCTTGGCTGTGGGTCTGGGCGCCGCAACTGCACTTTCCCTTGAGCGGCAGCGTCGCGCAACGCATCGAGCCGAACACCAACTGGTTCTTCGATGCGATCGCACCGACCGCCGGCAATGGCCGCATCGAGCGCAAGGCGTTCGAAGTCGCGTCGTACGGGCGCCAGCTCGGTCTGATCACCGAGGTGCTGATCGATTTGGCCGAGCAGGTCGCGCCGCGTTCCGCGCAGGCCGGGGAGTCGCTTGCGCGCCTGCGGTCGATCCAGGCGGACATCGAGCGGATCAAAGCGGAGGACGTCGAGGTCCTGGCGCGCGAGATCGAGGAGCGTTTGGGCCAGCTGCGGCGCCATCGCGCCGCGTTTGCGCGGCTGGCCCCGCGGCTGCAGGCGGCGCTGCGTGCGGATGCCGGCGCGCCGTGACGCGCCCCGCCGAGCTGACCCCGGAGGTCGTCGCCGACGGCCTCTGTTTCCCGGAGGCGCCACGCTGGCACGCGGGCAGCCTGTGGCTCTCGGACATGCTCGACCACAAGGTGTTGCGTCTGCTTGCGGACGGCTCCCTGCAGGCGGTCGCCGAGGTGCCGCAGCAGCCCTCGGGACTGGGCTGGCTGCCCGATGGCCGGCTGCTGGTCGTCTCG
>JANWUU010000003.1 GCA_025057735.1 Burkholderiaceae bacterium | reverse complement strand
GCGCGCTCCAGTTCGGCCCAGGCGTCGGCCAGGTCGAGGGGACGCGCGCCCAGCACATGCGCGGCCAGCTCCGCCGAGAAGTCCTGCCCGGCCACGGCTGCGCAGCGCGCCAGCCGGATCGCCTCTGGCGACAGGCGCCCGACGCGCCGTTCGATCAGCGCCACGACACGACTGGCTGCGGGCAGGTTTTCAGCCGGATCCTGAGCGACATCGGGTTGCGCCAGCCAGGCCTTGATCGTTTCCAGCACGAACAGGGGATTGCCGCCGGTGCGGCGGGCCAGCCGGGGTGCCCACGCGGCGGTATCCACGCCGGGCAGGTCGAGCGACGCGACCAGCGCATCGATCTGCTGCGCCGTCAGCGGCGCCAGTTCGATGACGCGCCCCTTGCCGCGCACCCCGTCGATCAGCGCGCCTGCCGCCTTGCCGATCTCCGCCGGCCGTGCCGTGAACAGCCAGCGCAAAGCACCGTCTCCGGCGAGGTAGCGCAAAAGCTCGACGCTGGCCTCGTCGGCGAAATGCAGGTCGTCGATCACGAGGCCGGCGATGGTCGGCGAGGCGGCAGCCAGCGCTGCGGCCACCGCGTTGAAGAAGCGTGCGCGGTCGGCTTCCGTGCGGATCGGCTCGGCGGCACCGAACTCCGGCAGCAGGCGCGCAAGTTCCGTACGCACCGCGGCGTCGAGCGCCGCCAGCGGCTCGCGCGGCAGCTGCCGCAGCAGCCGGGCCACCAGTGCGTAGACCACGCGCTCGTCGCCGGGCCGGGCCGAGGTCACGACCACGCCGTTGCGCGCGCGCGCAAAGTCCGTGACCAGCCGCGTCTTGCCCATCCCGGCTTCGCCCAGCACGACCGCGGGTTCGCCCGCATCCCAAGCGGCCTGCAGCGCGTCCCACTGCGCATCGCGTCCGATCAGTCGCGGCGGCCGCAGCACCGAGATCGGCACCGCCGCCGCTGACGCGCGCTCTGCCGGCACGGCGGCGCGTTCAAGGCGCGCCCGTACCGCCTCCGTCTCCGGCGACGGCGCGGCATGCAGCTCGCGCCTCAGGATCTGCCGGCACCGCTCGTAGGCGGCCAGCGCGGCGGCCGCATCGCCGCGCAGGTAGTGCAGCGTCATCACGCGCCGGTGCGCGTGCTCCGACAGCGGGTCCAGCTCCACCAGCGCGAGCGCATGCGCCAGCGCCACCTCCAACTCCCCGGCTGCCTCGGCCTGATCGGCCGCCGCGGTCAGCCACTGTATCCGTGCGCGTTCGCGGCGATCGCGCTGCGCCTGCAGCCACTCGGCCAGCCCGCCGGCCTGCGCCGGATCGATCGCCGCCAGCACGTCGCAGACTTCGTCCAGATCGTGCGCGACGCCCGCGGCCAGTTGCGCCAGCGGATTGCCGACCACCAGTTCAACGCCCGTGGCGCGTTTGAGCCGCAGCAACCGCTGCCGCAAGTTGCCACGCGCGCGCTCCTCGTCCGCCTCCGGCCACAGCAGCGCCGCCAGCCGCCCGCGCGGCGTCGGACCCTCAAGCGCCAGATACGCCAGCAGCACCGCATCCTTGGGTTCGAGATCGACCGCGACACTGTCGTCGTGCAGAAGGCGGCCCGCGTGGCGCAACCCGAGGCGAATTCCCGGCACCTTGAAGCGGGGCCGTTGAGGAGGCGGCGACGTCATGCGGCGAAGGATTGTGCGCCTGCCCTGCCCGTTTTGTGCGACGGCAGGCCGATCCGCTGCCGGATCAGGCGCCGCCGTCCATTAGCGCCGGTCGTTGCTTACTGGATGCGCCTTGCGGTTACCAGCCGGAACCGCGTCGGATCGCTGGCGTCGGTTTCGCGCCAGACCGTGTTGGGGCCGAAAGAACCCACGAAACTCGTACCGGGCACGTTGCGCTGCGTCACCGCGAAGCGCCCCTCGTTCGTGCCGTCGCGCTGCACGACGACGGGCTCCCGCCAGCTTCCGCCGCGGAACGGTACCGCGTGCACCCGGAACCGGTTGGTCGCCATGTCGAGGAGCTGGAAGAACGCGGTGGCCTCGCCGTTGCCCAGCACGCTGATGCGCGGATAGCGGGTGTCCACGCCTTCCGGTGAAATTGCAGTCGTCGCGCTCCACGCGCCGGCGGCGGAGCGCCGCGCGGCGTACACACGAGTCGGTGCACCCGCAGTCGCCGTGGTGCGCCACACGACGATCGCATTGCCGCTGGCGTCGAAGGCGGCGTCCGGCACCGCTTCGCTCGCCGAGGCATCGAGCGGCTGGATCTGCCACGCCGCGCCCGCAGCGGGACGGTAGGCCGCGGTCATCTGGAAGCTCGGCGGGCTGAACGACAGTCCCCGGTTGCAGACGACCAGCGCATTGCCGGCGCCGTCGATCGCCGTGACCAGGTCATTGCAACTCTCGTTGAACAGCGGCTGCGCGGTACTCCACTGCGCGGTACCGCTGCCGCTGACCGTCAGGACCGCCGTACAGACCGACGACTGGCCGGCGCTGAAACGGGAGGTGGCGAGCACCGCTTGGGTCGTGGTACCCGAGTTGAAGAAGGCCTGCCGCACGCCTTTCAGCCCCTGGTTCATGACGGAGACGGATCCGCCGCTGCAGCTCGGCGCGAGGGCCAGCGCCTCCGTGCGGATCTCGGGGATCACCCACGTGCCGGCGAAGGGGCTGCTCGAGCTGATGCTGAAGTACACGTCGGCGATGCCGACACGGACTTCGGTCCCGAACCTGTCGCCGACCGCGAAGACAAGCCCCGCGCTGACGTCGGATCCGGTCCGGCTGTTCAAGGGGACGACGAGCCCGGGACTCACGAGCCCGGCCTGCCACCCGCCGATGCAATCCGCACTCCGGTGCAACGTGAAGCGGGGCGAGCGCGGGATCGGCTGCCCCTCGACGCCAATCGAGACCGCGACCGCGCTGAGCCGGTTGCCGCCGGATGGCCCGCAGTTGCCGGTGCCGTCGTCGTCGACGAAAACGATGTAGCTCTGCCGGAGATTCGGTCCGCTGACCGCTTCGGCTCTCGAACCGCGCATCGGCAGGTCCAGGGTGTCGACCGGCGCGAAGGAGCCGGCGAAGGCCAGCCCGGCGCCCCGTAGCCGCTCGCCGTCGGACCAGACCGCGAACTCGGGTCCCGCGCCGCCGCCGATCGACGGGAAGTAGCCGGACGTGGTCGCAAACGGCGCGATCTCGCGCGCCTCCGACCAGACCGGTAGCAGCGGCGGGCCGACCGTGAGCGTCGCTTCGGCGCTCGTCACCGAGCCGTAAGGATTGCGCACGACGACGCTGAAACGCGCGCCGTTGTCGGCGGCGGTGACGCCGGCGATCGAGTAGCTTGAGCTGGTGGCGCCCGGAATGTCGACCCCATTGCGGCGCCACTGGTAAGTCAGCGACGGACCCGTCGCCGTCACGGAAAAGCTCGCGCTGTCACCCAGCGGTACCGAGATGCTGGCCGGTCCCTGCGTGATCCGCGGCAGCAGCGCGGGCGATGGCGACACCTCGCCCACCTCGCTCGAGCCTCCGGGGCAGGTCTCGAAGCCATAGCGCCTCATTTCCTGCGTCACGCCCGCGACCGCCGTCAGTACAAACTGGCCATTGGGGCATTTTCTAACCAGCAGCGGCGGGCCTTCCGGCACGCCGTCCTGCCGGCGCACGCGGTCGGTCGACTGCATACGCGCTGTCGCGCTGGACGGCAGGCGGATCAGCACGCTGGCGGTTGCACCGGGCGCAAACCCGGCGCCGCTGACGTCGATGCGGTAGGCGGTGCCGGCGCGCAGCACCCATTCGGGAGGCAGCGCATCGATGCCTGACAGCGGTGCAAAGACGAACCGCGTTGGCCCAAGCAGCGCTCCGGCCGGCACCTCGAGCCGGATGTTGTCGTTGTCGCCACTCACCGTGCCGCCGGCGGGCAGCAGCACCGCCGCATCCGGCGTCACCGTGATCTGCGCCGCGGCGCTGATCGCCGGCATATTGGCGGCGTTGTCGACGATCACCCGGTAGCGCACGCCGCTGTCGGTGCGCAGCAGCGGCGGCGTGGTGTAGCTGTCTGCCGTGGCACCGGCGACATCGGCCCAGGTGCTGCCGTCGTCGCTGCGCTGCCATTGGTAGGTCAACGGCGCACTGCCCGTGACGGTCACCGTCAGGGTCACGGTTTGTAGCTCGGCGACGGTCACGCTTTGCGGCGACGACGCGATGCTGACCGGAACGGGCCGGCCGTTGACGGTCAGTGTCGCCGCGTTGCTCGTCACGCTGCCGGCGCTGTTGCTCACGGTGACCGAGAAGACCGCGCCGTTGTCGGCCAGTGTGGCCGCAGCCAGCGTGTAGGTACTGCCCGTGGCCCCGGCGATGTCCACGCCGCCGCGCTTCCACTGGTAGGCGAGCGGCGCGGTGCCGGTCGCGCTGACAGAGAACGTGGCCGCGTTGCCCTCCGTCACGGTGGCCGCTGCCGGGTGCTCGGTAATCGTCGGTGCCACTGCGGCTGGCTCCGCGGGGGGCAAATTAGCGTCACCGCAGGCAGCGACGAACACGGCGGTCAGAGCGACTGCGGCGCCCATCGCCGCGCGCGCTATCCGATTTCGATCGAACGACTGCATGGC
>JANWUU010000336.1 GCA_025057735.1 Burkholderiaceae bacterium | reverse complement strand
GACTGCACACCGCCCTTGACGATCCCGGACAGCGTGACCGTGGACTGCGCAAACGCGGCGCTCGAAAACGCGCCGGCGACGGCAAGTGCGATCAAAGATTTCTTCATGCGTATCTCCACGTGAGTTTTATCGATGCCTGGCGCTACCTGCGTGTCCCGCCAGAACTTCCAGGCAGTGCCTCGGGAAGTCGCGGGTATTTGAACAAAAGGGGATGACAGGTTCCAAGTTCTGGCATCCTTTTCCGCGCCCGAATGCGATTGCCTGTAGCTTGGGCGCAACACGGCGTCGGGCTACATCCCATCGGTGCGGTATCAACGATGCAATCGCTCAGTCTCCTCGATCGATGCCTTGCGAGCGCGAACCGCGCGCTCGCCACGCTGGCCGGCGCGCCGCCGATGCAGCGCGAATACCCGGCCGCGACCGAACCCGACGTCCTGCAGGATCCGGCGGCGCGGCGCGAGGCGGCGGCGCTGATGCGGGTGAATCACGTCGGCGAGGTGTGCGCGCAGGCGCTCTACGAGGCGCAGGCGCTGGGCGCGCGCGATCCGAAGCTGCGCGAGGTCTTCCGCGCCGCCGCGCAGGAGGAAGTCGATCATCTGGCTTGGACCGGACGCCGCATCGAGGAACTGGGCGGGCGCGCGAGCCTGCTGAATCCGCTCTGGTACGCGGGGGCGTTTGCGATCGGTCTGCTGGCGGCGCGCTTCGGCGACCGCGCAAGCCTCGGCTTCATGGCGGAGACCGAGCGGCAGGTGGAGGAACACCTGCTCGGCCACCTGGAGCGGCTGCCCGCGGAAGACCGGCGCTCGCGCGCGGTCGTGGCGGCGATGAAGGAGGACGAAGCGCAGCACGCCGACCACGCGATGGCGCTCGGCGGCGTCGAACTGCCGTGGCCGGCGCGGCTGGCGATGCGGCTTGCGGCGCGCGTGATGACGCGCACCGCCCATTACCTCTGAGATCAGACGTCCTCGACGACCACCGAGTAGGCGAGCGCGGCGGTCTTGCCGAGCATCGCGGCCGCGGAGCAGTACTTCTCGTGCGACAGCCGCACCGCGCGCTCGACGGCCTCGCGTGACAGGTTGCGTCCGCGCACGATGAACTGAAATTCGATGCGGGTGAAGACTTTCGGGTCCGCGGGCGCCCGTTCGGCGGCAAGACGGACCTCGCAGCCGCGCACGTCGTGCCGACCGCGCGTCAAAATCAGCACCACGTCGTAGGCCGTGCAGGCGCCGGCGCCGGCAAGCACCAGTTCCATCGGCCGCGGCGCGAGGTTGCGGCCCCCGCCCTCGGGGGCGCCGTCTACCGTCAGCAGGTGGCCGCTGCCGGTGGCGGCGACGAAGCTCATGGGACTCGTGGCATCCGCGCCCAGCCAGCGGACCGTGCATTCCATCGCTGAATCTCCTTTGCGGGCTTTCGACTTGCGACAGTTTAGGGGGCGCCGCTACAATCTGTCGCTTTCCGCGCCCGGCCGCCGGCTTGTCCGCCGCCTGCTGGGCGTTTACGGCAGCCGCGCGCGCCGCGGCGGCTGCTCTTCCCGGGCAAGCAACATGAAGACGTATTCCGCCAAGCCGCACGAGGTGCGGCGCGATTGGTACCTGGTGGACGCGAGCGGGCAGACGCTCGGCCGGCTGGCGGCCGAGATCGCGCGCCGGCTGCGCGGCAAGCACAAACCCGAGTACACGCCGCACGTGGACACCGGCGATTTCATCGTGGTCGTCAACGCGGCCAAGCTGCGCGTGACCGGCCGCAAGGCGACGGACAAGGTCTATCACCGCCACACCGGCTATCCGGGCGGGGTGTATACGACCACGTTCGCCAAGATGCAGGCGCGGTTCCCGGGGCGCGCGCTGCAGCTTGCTGTCCGTGGCATGCTGCCGAAGGGTCCGCTCGGCTACGCGATGTTAAAGAAGCTTAAGATCTACGCTGACGGCAACCACCCGCATGCGGCCCAGCAGCCGCAACCGCTCACGATCCAGACGCAGAGGGCCGCATGATCGGCGCATACAACTACGGCACGGGGCGCCGCAAAAGCTCGGTGGCGCGCGTCTTCCTGAAGCGCGGCACGGGCAAGATCGTCATCAACGGCCGGCCGCTGGAGGAATACTTCCGCCGCGAGACCGGCCGCATGATCGCGCGCCAGCCGCTGGAGCTGACCAACAACGCGAACGCGTTCGACGTGATGGTCAACGTGCACGGCGGCGGCGAATCGGGTCAGGCCGGGGCGGTGCGCCACGGCATCACGCGCGCGCTGATCGAATACGACGAGACGCTAAAGCCCGTGCTGTCGAAGGCCGGGCTCGTCACGCGCGACGCGCGCGAGGTCGAGCGTAAGAAGGTCGGTCTGCGCAAGGCGCGCCGGCGCAAGCAGTTCTCGAAGCGCTGAGGACGTTCGGCCGCGTCGCGGCCGGCGGCGGGCCTGTGCGGCGGCAGCGGGCGGCCGGTCCGGCGCGGTGGCGGCCGGCAGCGGAGCCTGTGACCGCGTTGGTGCGGCAGGCCGGCCGCATCCGCCCGGCTGGGCGGGCACCCATGGCGAAGGCCGCTCTCAGCAGGCGGCCTTTCGGCTTCGACGCTGCGGGCGGCTGGCGCGGCCGCCCGTCCCGCGAGGGAGGAGCATGAGCGATCGCATCCGGGTGGGCATCGTCGGCGGCACCGGCTACACCGGTGTCGAGCTGCTGCGGCTGCTGTCCGCGCATCCGGCCGTCGAACTGGTCACCATCACCTCCCGCAAGGAGGCGGGCACGCGCGTCGATGCGATGTTCCCGTCGCTGCGCGGGCGCGTGGACCTCGCCTTCACGGAGCCGGACAAGGCGCCGCTGGCGCGTTGCGACGTGGTCTTCTTCGCCACGCCGCACGGGGTGGCGATGGGCCAGGCGCGCGCGCTGGTGGCGGCGGGTGTGCGCTTAATCGACCTGGCGGCCGACTTCCGGCTGCAGGACCCCGCGGCCTTCGAGCGCTGGTACAAGATGCCGCACGCCTGTCCGGATCTGCTGCGCGAAGCCGTCTACGGGCTGCCGGAGATCCATCGCGCCCGGCTGCGCGGCGCGCGCATCGTGGCCAACCCCGGCTGCTACCCGACGACGGTACAACTGGGGCTGCTGCCGCTGCTGGAGGGGGGGCGGCGGCTGATCGATACCCGCAGCCTGATCGCCGATGCGAAGTCCGGAGTTTCGGGCGCCGGCCGCAAGGAAGAGCTCGCGTATCTGTTCTGCGAGGCGGCCGACAACTTCAAGGCCTATGGGCTACGCGGCCACCGCCACCATCCGGAGATGCTGGAGCAGTTGCGCGCGATCGCCGGCCACGACGACCTTGAGCTCGTCTTCGTGCCGCACCTGGTGCCGATGATCCGCGGCATGCTGACGACGTTGCACCTGCAGATCCTGCCGGACGCGCGTGATGTCGATTTTCAGCGCCTGTACGAGGAGCGTTTCGCCGCCGAGCCGTTCGTCGACGTGCTGCCGGCGGGCGCGGAACCCGATACCCGCTCGGTGCGCGGCTCCAACATGGTGCGGATCGCCGTCCACCGCGTCGGCGCCGACCGCCTGGTGGTGCTGGTTGCGCTGGACAACCTGGTCAAAGGCGCTTCCGGCCAGGCCGTCCAGTGCATGAACGCCATGTTCGGTCGGCCCGAGACGGACGGGCTGATGCTGGCGCCGCTGGTGCCCTAGCCGCGATGAAGTGGAAGCTGTTCCGGCGCAAGATGGGGGTGAGCGCCCCGCGCGTGGCGGTGCGCGCGCAACTGCCCTTTGCGCTGCGCGCGCTGCTGTTCTTCGTCGCCGCCGCGGTGGCGGCGGCCGCCGGCATCGCGATCTACGAATACGGCAAGCAGTTTGCCGGGCCGGACCGGCGCGAGCTGGTGGCACAGATCGACCGGCTCGAATCGCAACTGCGCGAGACCAAGGCCGAGCGGGATCGCTTCCAGGCGGTGGCCACGGCCTTCGAAAGCCAGATGAAGGTGGAGCGCGCGGCGCAGGAGCAGTTGGCGCGGCAGGTGGCGGCGCTGGAGGCGGAGACCGCCAAGCTGCGCGAGGACCTGTCGTTCTTCGAGAGCCTGCTGCCGGCGCCGGCCAACGCCAAGGGCGTGTTGATCCGCAGCTTCCGCGTCCAGCCGGACGGAGAACCAAACCAGATGCGTTACCGTCTGCTGGTTCAGCAGAGTGGCAAGCCGGAGCGCGACTTCACCGGGGCGGTCGAGCTGCAGGTCAGTTTCACGCACAACGGCCGGCCGTTCACGCTGCAGATACCGGACCCGGCCGGCAAGGCTCCGCCGGCCGTCATCGAGCTTTCCTTCCGGCACTACCAGCGCGTCGAAGGGACGTTCAGCCTACCGCCGGGCGCGATTGCGCGTTCGGTGCTGGTGCGTATCCTCGCCGCCAACGGACAGATGCAGACGCAGCAGAGCTTCCCGATCACCTGATCAGTCATCCGGAGGGCCGATGTTCGGCAAGAAATCCACTGCGCAGAAGGAGATCGCCAGCCTGATCGGGGTGGGCACGACGGTCACGGGCGACGTCGCCTTCACCGGCGGGCTGCGCATCGACGGAACGGTGCGCGGCGCGGTGCGCTGCGTGGACGGCGAAAAGGGCGGCATGCTGGTGATCAGCGAGCATGGCGTCATCGAGGGCGAGGTGCGCGCCGCCCACTTGGTCGTCGCCGGCCGTATCGAGGGGCCGGTGTACGCGAGCGAACTGGTCGAGCTGCAGCCGAAGGCGCGCGTCACCGGCGACGTGCACTACCGGGCGCTGGAGATGCACAACGGCGCGGTCGTCGACGGCAAACTGGTACACGCCCCCGGGGAGACCGCCCTCAAGCCGGGCCTGAAGCTGGCGGCGCCGGCCACCCGGCGCGAGCCCCTGAACGCGGAGGCGAAGGCGGGTTGATCCGGGTCGGCGGGGGTGCCCGCGGCGCCTATAATTGGCCGACTTTTCCGCTCAGCCGAGGAGTTCGCCATGAATGCAGCCGTCGAGATGCCCGCCCCGCTGATCTTCACCGACGCGGCGGCCGCTAAGGTCAAGCAGTTGATCGACGAAGAGGGCAACCCCGACCTGAAGCTGCGCGTCTTCGTGCAGGGCGGCGGCTGCTCGGGCTTTCAATACGGTTTCACCTTCGACGAGGTCGTCAACGAGGACGACACGACGATGGAGAAAAACGGCGTCACGCTGCTGATCGATGCGATGAGCTACCAGTACCTGGTGGGCGCCGAGATCGACTACAAAGAAGACCTCGAGGGTGCACAGTTCGTGATCAAGAACCCGAACGCCGTGACCACCTGCGGCTGCGGGTCCTCGTTTTCGGTCTAAATCACGCTTTTGGCCGCCGACAACGGGGCGCCTGGCGCCCCGTTTCGTTTTTCAGCGCGCATAAAGGCAGCCGAGCACGCGTGGTCCCTCGGCGCCAGTGACCGCCGGCAGGTTGCCGCAGCGGCGCGCCAGGCATTCGCGCGCCAGCCAGGCGAAGGCGAGCGCCTCGACCTGCTCGGGCGCAACACCCAGCGCCGCGCTGCTGAAAAGCGGGCGCGGCGCGACCTCCTCGGCCAGCATCCGCAGCAGCGTCGCGTTGTA
>JANWUU010000408.1 GCA_025057735.1 Burkholderiaceae bacterium | reverse complement strand
CGCGCGCGCGAGTGGCCGTAGGCGCCCATCACGATCAGGTCGGCGCCGTAATCGAACGCGCGCGACAGGATCTCGTCGCCCACCGAGACCTCGGCCGCCACCGTGCGTGCCGCCTCCGCCCGCACGCCGTGCCGCGCCAGGTACAGCGCGATGTCCGCGCCCGGCACTTCGCCGTGCGCGCCCGGCGGCGCCTTGTCCACGATCGACAGCACGGTCACCCGCTTGGCCTCGCGCAGCAGCGGCAGCGCGTCGGTCACGGCGCGCGCCGCTTCGCGGCTGGCGTTCCAGGCCACGAGCACGTGCTCGGCCAGCGTGGCGAACTCGCCCACGTACGGCACCACCAGCACCGGACGGCCGACCTCCATGATCACCGTGTCGGCGAAGTTGGAACGCGTCGGCGCCTCCGGATTGGTCTGGTTGACCACCACCAAGTCCGCATAGCGCGCGTGCAGCGCCACGGTCTCCGCCAGCGGCCCCTCGTCGACGCGCCATTCGGCGCGCGCGATGCCGGCGGCGCGCACGCCCTCGTCGAAGCGCGCCTTGGCCTGCGCGGCGGCCTCGGCATTCAACTGCTGCTGCACTTCCAGCAGTTGCCGCGTGCCGCCCTCTGTCCAGGGGGGCACGTACGGGGGCTGCTGCACATACAGACCCACGACGTGGGCGTCGAAACGCTGCGCCAGGCGCCCCGCGATCTGCAGCGCGCGCACGCTGCGCGGCCGCCCGTCGACCGGAACCAGCAGTGTCTTGAACATGGCCGTCCTTTCTCGTTCGTTGCCGGGAGGAAGCGGCCGCCAGCGTAGCCCCAGCCGCTCCGCCCATATTGAGTTAGCTCAAGGCCGCCCGGCTGACCGGCGTCAACCGCGGCGCCGCCGCGCAGCCGCACAATGCCGCCCGCCGATGGAGGCCCCATGATCCACTCCCCGCGCGGCCGTCTGGCCGCCCCGTTGCTGCCGACCATCTATTTCGCCTTCGTTGCCGCGCCGCTTTTGCTCGCGGCGTACACCGACACGCCGCGTACGCCGGCCGAAGAACTGGGCGCCGCCACCGGCATGCTGGGCTTTGCGATGCTGCTGGCGCAATTCGTGCTGTCGGCGCGCTTCCACTCGCTCTCGGGCGTGCTGGGCATCGATCTTGCCCTGCGGCTGCACCAGGGGCTGGCCCTCGTGCTGCTGGCGCTGCTGCTGGTGCACCCCTTCCTTTATGACAGCGCCTATGAGGCGCTGGCGCGCCGGCCTGGTGGCGCCCAAGCCTTCGCGGCCGGCCCGCTGGCCGGCGTGCTCGCTTGGCTGCTGCTGATTGCCCTGTCCGCCGCCGCGCTGGCGCGCGAGCATCTGCCGTGGCGCTATGAAACCTGGCGGCTGACGCACGGGCTGGGCGCCGCCGCGGTCGCCGCCCTCGGTCTTTACCACGCGCTCGCCATCGGCCGCTACAGCGCCGACCCGCTGCTGCTGCCGTTCTGGACGGCGGCCGTCGCCGCCGCCCTGTTTGCGCTGCTCTACGTGTACCTGCTGCGGCCGCTGCTGGCGGGGCGCCGCCGCGCCTACCGCGTGGACGCAGTGCAGCCCGTCGCGCACCGCACCTGGCTGCTGAAGGCACAGCCGCGCCATGGCGTGGGCCTGCGGTACCGTGCCGGCCAGTTCGCGTGGGTGAAATTCGGCCGCCGCGTCGGCAACCTGGTCGAACTGCCGTTTTCCTTCGCCTCCGCGCCGGATGCCGACGGCAGCGCGCTGTGGTTCCTGATCAAGGAAGCCGGCGACTTCACCGCCACGATCGGCCGCGTCGCGCCCGGCACGCCGCTTCACCTGGACGGCCCGCACGGCACGTTTACGCTGCAGGGTCGCCACGGCCGCGGCATCGCGCTGATCGCCGGCGGCATCGGCATCGCGCCCATCGTCGGCCTGCTGCGGGAACTGGCCGCGCGCGGCGAGCGCCGCCCGCTCGTGCTGATCTACGGCAACCGCGCGCGCGAACAGATCGTGCCGCTGGCGCAGCTCCTGCCGCTGGAAGCGCTGCCGCAGCTACGCATCCACCACGTGCTCGCTGAGCCGCCGCCCGGCTGGACGGGCGAGGTCGGCGCGATCGATGCGCCGCTGCTCGCCCGCCTGCTGCCCGCCGAGGAGCGCGCGCAATGGCTGTATTTCGTGTGCGGGCCGGCGGCGATGATCGACGCCGTGGAGACGGCGCTGGTGCGCGCCGGCGTGCCCCTTCAGCAGATCGTCGCCGAACGGCTGCGCTACGTGCTGTGGGATGCCTCGCCGCGCGGCCGCCGCCTGCTGCGCGTGCTGGCCGCCGTCACCGCCGCGCTGCTTGCCGCGGCAATTGCCTTCGCGTGGCGAGGGGCTGCGCCGTGAGCCATCCCACGACGCACACCTCGCCTGCGACGCGGTCCCGAGCGGCGGGGCGTGCGAGGAGCGCACTCCTCGAACAACCTCGCCTCTTTGCCCCCGCGCAACCTTGGAAAGCTGCGCTGCGCCGGCAAATCGACCGCTCAGTCGGACCCGACGGTCGGCTGGATGCCGAGATCCTGTAGCGCCTGTTGCAGTTCGCTGCGCAGCGTGGCAGCGGCGCCGGCAGCAGCAGTCACCGAGATGTGGACATCGATCTTCAAATCGCTGCCCGTGCGCAGCTTCGGCACGAGGCGCGTGCCGATCCGGTTCCACATTTCTGGCGGTGCCGTAAAAGAAAATCGCAGCGTCTCGTTTTCGGTGGGTGGGTGGGCCGGCACGGTCGTGGCCGCCTCATCGGAGACCGCGGCGGCTGCGCGCGGCACAGGAGCATCCGCCTCCCGCGCCGCTGGCGCGCCCTCCGTCAGGGACTCCGCCACTTTTCTGCGCAGTAGAAACACGTCCGAGGTGAAGTCCACCTCGTCGGCAGAAACGGCTTCGCGAAACCAGACGCGCTCGTACTTGCCATCGGGTTTCCGCCCCGACGCCAGGCCGAACTCGCCGCGCTCGACGAACTCGACGATCTTCGCTTTTAGGGTGGCGTCAGGATCGAGCAACCGCATCAGCGACCCGTTGAGGAAACTCTGCCGCAGGCTCGACAGTGGCCACGCTCCGGATTCTTTCAGCGTGGGCGGCCAGTTGCGCTCGAGGTAGCCGGCGCCGACCGATTTCTCCAACAGTGCTTCGGTGTGTAGCGCCTCCAGGACACGACCCGTCAGCGTGTCCCTGGACGACGAATGCCCCGCGCCGAGGTCGATCACCCTGAGCCCGTCGGCTTCCGCCGCATCGCCCAAGACCACGAAACGGTAGCCGGCCCAGACTTCTTCCTTCGCGGCATCCTCGGCCTCCCGCAGCCGGGCCTGGATCTCAGCGCGGTCACCGCGGTCGAACTCGCCACCCAACGTGCCTTCGGCCACCTCGCGCGCCACGCGCCGCCATGCGAGCGCGAGCGCCACTTTGTCGCGCAGCTCCCTTCCGGGCTTCTTCACGCACCAGACGAGCGCCGCGGGGTATAACCGCGGCGACTTGCCGCGGTTCTTCGTCCAATCCGCGATCTGCGCCCGCAGCGAGCTGCCATCCGACCATTCCGCCTCCGGATCCGCCACCACCAACGTCAGGCGCGGCGTATCCGCGATCGCCGTGCTGTCCGACGGAAACACCACGAGCGGCACAGAAGCGCCGCGCCGGAATTCTTCTTCCACCAACCGGCGGACAGCGGGGACGACCTCCGTGTCTTCGTCAAGCGAAGCCCGCCGGTCATTGACGACCTTCTTCAGCGTCGGCTGATAGCCGATGCGGTAGCCGTCGGCGCCGACCCGCCGTAGGTAGTAGGCGCGGCCTTCCAGCGCCAGTGCGGCGTTGTCGATCGACGTCGTGTCCAGCCCCGGCTCGCCGAGCGCGAAGCGCAGCTCCGGCAAATGCGCGAGCTTGTCCGTCTGCCCGCCGGAGGACTCGAACAGAATCGCGGTGGCCACGCGCCGGTGGATGTCGCGCAGCGGCCCCTTCGTATCCGCATCGAGCGCGCGCGCATGCGACTGCTCGCCCGCGATGTCGGTTTCGATCGCCGCCACCAGTCGCGATTCGCCGAGCTGCCCCAGCACCACGCTGCGAAAACCCGGTTCGCCGAGCAGCGCAGAGCCTAACGTGATGAGTGGTTCGTTGCGCGCCTTGCGGAAAGCGTCCTGCGCCGCGAGCGATATCCACTGCGCCAGCATCGCCAGCGTGCC
>JANWUU010000407.1 GCA_025057735.1 Burkholderiaceae bacterium | reverse complement strand
ATAAAGCGGGTTGACGTTGACCACGGTGGCGCCGGCGCGCAGCACGCCGGCCAGCACGACCGGATAGGGCATGATGTTCGGCAGCATGATCGCCACCCGCTTGCCCTTGCCCAGACCGCGCGCCTGCAGCCAGGCGCCGATTGCCGCCGACTGCTCGTCGAGCTGACGATAGGACATCTGCGCGCCCAAGCAGGCGTAGGCCGGCCGCTGCGCATATTGGCGAAACGCTTCCTCCAGCAAATGCACAACTGACTGGTATTGCGTCGGATCGATGTCGGCTGGCACGTCGGGCGGATAGTGCTTTAGCCAGAAGCGGTCGACTACGTCCTTCATCGTCCCCATCAGCGTCTCCTCGTCCTGTTGTGCTGGGCGCGCAAATCATAGAGGGCATGGCGCACGCGGCCGAGACAGCGGCGTTGCGCGCTTGCACCTTTTGTCAGATTTCCGCGCCGCGTTTTCAGCGGCGCGCGAGCGCCTGCTGCAGCGCTGCATGCCGCTGTGCGCGCGGGGCCCGCGCCAATTCGCGCACGCGCGCGTAAAAGCGCGGCAGGTTGCCGCCGCTTGCCTGCAGTAAGGCCTCAAAGGCCGGCACCAGGTCGTGGTAGGCGCCGACGGCGGCCAGATGCGCGTTGTTTAGCTCCTGCGCGAAATAAGCGTCATAGCCGTCGAAGCCGCCCCAGCGTTCGGCCTTGATGCGCGCGTAATCCGCGCGCAGAGCGGCGAAGATCTCCGCCTTGCGCTGGCGCTTGGCTGCCGCATCGAGCGAGGCATCGTCGTACAGTGCAGCCAGCGCGCGCCGGTGCCGCAGCAGCAGGGCGACGAAATCCGCCCGCCGCGCCTGCTGCTGCGCATAAGCAGCGCGAACGCCGGCATCCGCATTCGACAGCCAGCGCTGCAGGCCCACCTGCTCGACCAGCGTGGCGAAGCTCTCGTTGAAGACCGTGTCGTCTTTCGCATAGGCGACTTGGTGTGCCAGTTCGTGAAAAATCAGGCGCGCCAGTTCCCCCTCGCCGCTGCGGATGAACGTGTTCAGCAGCGGATCGTCGAACCAGCCAAGCGTCGAGTACGCGGGCACCGGCGCCACCGCGACCTCATAGCCCTGCGCGCGCAGCGCCGCAGCCTCGCGCTCAGCTGCTTCGCGCGCGAAGTAGCCGCGGTAGCCGGCGCAGCCCAGCACCGGATAGCACCAGGTCTTCAGCTGCAGCGAAAGTTCCGGCGCCGCGAAGACGTTCCACACCGCAGCCGGCCGCTGCAGGTCCGCGTACGCGGTGTAGCTGGCGTTCTCCGGCAGCGCGAGCTCGCGCGAGGCGAAGGCCCGTATCGCCTGCGCCCGCCGCAGGCGATCCTTTAGGTCTTCGGGCGTGGTCGGGTCCTGCAACCAGGCCTCAATCGGCCGCGCCGCCGCCAGCAACGCGAGATGACCGTGCACGGCCTGCGCGTAGTAACCGATGGCGCCGCAGCCGCTCGCGATGGCGACGGCAAGCCCCAGGACGGCGGCCAGCGCCCAGCGCCGCAAGCAAGCAGCCACCGCCGATCGATTCAGCCGCGCGCACACAGCGGCGATTCTGCCGCAGCGCCGGTGGCCGCAGCTTCTCGTGGCTGGGCTTGCCGCTGGCGCGCCCGGATCAGCGCTGCCGCTGGCTGCCGCTGCGCGAACCCAATGTCGGCCGCGGCCGCGATCGTGCGCTCGGCGGCAAAGCGCCGCAGCCGCGCGCGCCTGACGACCCACCGTGGCCATCGGTTGACTTGCCCTGCCTCGCCCGCCGTCATTCTGATCGGCAGCGCACGCCGTTTCGATGGCGTATCGCCACGACGCGGACCGCGGCGAATTGGCCGGCCCTGGCAGGCCTTTTCAGCCGATTCGGAATCCGTCTGACACCTAAAGTCAGCGCATTTCCTACATCGAACGACGGGGGGCACACGATGAACCGCGAATTGCACACGCTAATCGCACCGATCACCAGCCGGCTGTGGATGCTCAGCAAGAAGCCGGCACCGGCCGCGGCCCGCCGCCGCCAGCTGCGGCGCGGCGTCACGCGCCTGCGGACGCGGCCGGCCGCGCCAGCTGCGCTCTGACGGTCAGGGCAGCGGCTCGACCTCGACTAAGCAGTCGTAGAAGGTCGCCGCCCGGCCGATGTCGGTTAAGCGCTGGCTGGTCAGTTCGTTCGCGTTCTTGCCGTCGCGCGTCAGTTTCTTCCACCAGATCGAGGGCGCAACCACCACCTGCGGCCGGGTGCGGTCGGTCACGCGCGCGGTCAGCTCCAGCTCGCCGCGGTCGTTGAAGACGCGCACCCGGGCGCCGTCGACGATGCCGCGCGCTGCCGCATCGGCCGGGTGAATCTCTAGCGTCGGTTCGCCCTCGGCGGCGCGCAGGCTGTCCACGTTGACGAACGTGGTGTTCAGGAAGTGGCGCGCCGGCGGCGAGATCAGCGCCAGCGGATAGCGCGCCGCAAGCTGAGGATTGGACGTCGGGCCCTCATAGGGCGGCACGTAGCCCGGCAGCGGATCAAGGCCCAGATCGGCCAGCCGTTGCGAGTAGAACTCGCATTTGCCGCTGGGTGTGGCGAAGCCGCCGTCGGCAAACGGCGCGTAGGGCTGCGGCAAATCGAGCCGTTGCCAGCCGCGCGCCTTCAGCTGTTCCCAGTCGTAGCCAGCCGCCGCGCCCTCGCGCAGGAAGGCCTGCGCGGCGATCTGCTCGTCGCTGTCCGCAAAACACGGATCGGTGAAGCCGAGCGCGCGCGCCAGCCGCCGGAAGATCTCGGTGTTCGGCAGCGCCTGCCCGCGCGGCGCGATGGCGGGGTTGTTGGCGACGATGTCAAAGTGCCCGTACGAGGCATGGACGTCGACATGCTCGAGCTGCGTCGTGGCCGGCAACAGGTAGTCGGCGTAATCGGCGGTGTCAGTCTGGAACTGCTCCAGAACCACCGTGAACAGGTCCTCGCGCGCGAACCCGCGGGCCACCTTAGCCGACTCGGGTGCCACTGCCACCGGATTGCTGTTATAGACGATGATGGCTTCGATCGGCGGATCAGCACTGAGCAGCGCATCGCCGATCGTGCTCATGTTGATCGTGCGCGGCCGGCGCCCGCCCAGCAGGTCCGGCCGCTGCAGCGCCTGAAGATTGCGCGGGTAGACGCCGCTGGTCGACAGCAGTAGGCCGCCGGCCGGATCGCGCCAGTGGCCGGCCAGCGCCGGCAGGCAGGCCACCGCGCGCACGGCGTTGCCGCCGCCGGCGGCGCGCTGCATACCGTAATTTAGGCGGATCGCAGCCGGCCGCAGGTGCCAGTAATCGTGCGCGAGCTGCTCGACTTCGGCCGCCGTGATGCCGCACAGCTGCGCCACGCGCGCCGGCGCAAACTGCTGTGCCCGCGCGGCGAGGGCCTCGAAGCCGAGCGTGTGACGCGCGATGTAGTCGTGATCGAGCCAGCCCTCGCGGATCAGCACGTGCATGACGCCGAGCGCCAGTGCGGCGTCGGTACCGGGCAGCAGCGCGATGTGCTGGTGGCATTTTTCCGCCGTCAGCGAGCGGTACGGATCGATCGCGATCAGGCGCGCGCCGGCGCGCTTGGCCTGCTGCGCGTAGCGCCACAGGTGAAGATTGGAGGCCACCGCGTTGGCGCCCCAGAAGATGATCAGCCGCGCCTGCGCGAAGGCCTCCGGCGCGGTGCCGGTGCGGATGCCCAGCGTGTACTGCAGCGCCTCCGCCCCGGCGGAGGCGCAGATGGTGCGGTCCAGCAGACTTGCGCCCAGCTTGTGGAAGAAGCGCGCCGCCATCGACTCGCCCTGCACCAGCCCCATCGTGCCGGCGTAGCTATACGGCAGGATGCGCTGCGGATCGACGGCGGCGATCGCGCGCAGGCGCGCGGCGATTTCCGCGATCGCCTGCTCCCAGCTCACCGGCTCGAAAAGCCCCTGCCCCTTGCGGCCGACGCGCTTCAGCGGCTGCAGCAGCCGCTGCGGGTGGTAGACGCGCTCCAGATAACGGCTGACCTTCGTGCACAGCACGCCGGCGGTGTGTGGATGCTCGGGGTCGCCGGCGATGTGCACCGCCACGCGCTCGCCGTCGCGCTGCTCCACCGTGACCCGCATCGCGCAGGTGTCCGGGCAGTCGTGCGGGCAG
>JANWUU010000385.1 GCA_025057735.1 Burkholderiaceae bacterium | reverse complement strand
CCGGCGCGCCGACGCGCGCGTCTTCGAGGCCGCCGGCGCGCTGCTGCGGCAGGAATACGGTGCCGTGCAGCTGTGCACGCACGTCACGCGGCGCAATGCGCAGCGCCTCGTGCAGGTGCTCAACGAGGTCCTGCCGGGCGGACATCCGCTCTACTGGCCGCAGCACACGTCAAGCGCACAGCCGGGGGCCTTCGTGCTGCTGCCGCGGCAGGAAGTCGACAGCGAAGCGGCGCCAGACGACCGCGAGGCCAGCGGCCAGCTGCGCGACGTGCTGATCGAGCCGCGCGCCGAACGCGACCGAGCGGCGCGCTACCGCGAGGGGCGGCAGTTGGCTGCGGAGATTGCCCATTGGGTAGCCACCCTGCGCGTGCCGACGGCGGGAGGGGTGCGGCCGGCGCGCTACGCCGATGTGCTGCTGCTGGTACGCCGTCGCACGCATCTGGCCGATTACGAGCGTGCGCTGCGCGATGCCGGCGTGCCGTTCGTCAGCGACCGCGCGGGCGGGCTGCTCGCCACGCTGGAGGCCGACGATCTGCTCGCGCTGCTGCAGTTCCTGGTCGCGCCGCTCGACGACCTGCGCCTGGCGCACGCGCTGCGCTCGCCCATCTTTGCGGCCAGCGACGAGGACCTGCTCGCCCTGGCGGCCGCCGAGGGCGCGACGTGGTGGGAGCGGTTGACAGGCGCCGTCGCACCATCGCCGGCCCTTGCGCGGGCGCGCGCGCTCCTGTCGGCCTGGCTGCAGGCCGCCGGCCGGCTGCCGGTGCACGATCTGCTGGACCGCATCTACCACGAGGGCGACGTGCGCCGGCGCTATGCGGCCGCCACCCCACCGGCGGCGGTAGCCCAGGTGCAGGCGAACCTGGATGCATTTCTGGAGCTGGCGCTCGCGATCGACGCCGGACGCTATCCGAGCCTGCCGCGCTTCATCGACGAGTTGGCGCGGCTGCGCGAAAGCGGCGAGCAGGAGGCGCCCGACGAGGGCGCGGTCGAGCATGGCGACGCGGTGCGCGTGCTGACCATCCACGGTGCGAAAGGATTGGAGGCCGAGATCGTCGCGCTCGCCGACGCGGATGCGGATGCTGGCGGCGATGTCGAGGGCGCGCTGGTGGTGTGGCCGCCGCAGCAGCCAGCCCCCAGCCATTTCTCGCTGCTGCCGCGCGGGACGGCGTGGCGCGACGCGGCGCGCGCGCCGTGGCTGGCAGAGGAGGAGCGGCTGCGCGAACTGGAGGACTGGAACCTGCTTTACGTCGCGCTGACGCGCGCGCGTCAGGTCCTGATCGTCTCGGGGACCCGGCCGCAACGCAGAAGCGAGCAGCGGCCGAGCTGGTACGAGCGTCTGGCGGCGGCGGCCTCGCTGGCGACCGCGCCGGCGGCGCCGCCGCCCGCGACCGTCACGCCGGGCGCGCTCATCCGCAGGGTGCGGGATTTCCTGCCGCCGCCGACCCCGGTGGGCGAGCGGCGCTGCGCCGAGGCCGACACCGAGGCGGTGCGACTCGGCCGCGCCTGGCACGAGCTGCTAGAACGCGGCGAGCAGGCGGACCTCGACCGCATCGCGCGCCGGCATCGCCTGACGCGCCAGCAGGCGCGGCAGGCAGCGCAGGCCGCCGCGCGCGTGCGGGCGGCGCTGCCGCAGTTTTTCGCGCAGGGTGCGGCCGAAGTGGATCTCATGGACGACACCGGCGCCATGATGCGGGCCGACCGCATCGTCGAGGACGGCGACGCGCTGTGGGTGCTGGATTTCAAGTGGCGGGTGGCAGACACCGAACGCGCCGCGTACGAAGCCCAGCTGCGGCGCTATGCGCATCTGCTGCAGACGGTGTACGCCACCCGGCGCGTGCGGGCGGCACTGGTGACCGCCGCTGCCGAGCTGATCGAGATCCCGCTGGCCGGAAACCCATCCCCCGCCGGGGCGGCGCCATGAACGAAGGCGATGCGCGCATCCCCTGGCTGCGGCTGTTCCTGCCGTTTGCCGCGGGCTATCTGCTGTCGTACCTGTTCCGCACCTCCAATGCGGTGATCGGCCCGCTGCTGGCCGCTGAACTCGCACTGCCCGACCATGCGTTG
>JANWUU010000353.1 GCA_025057735.1 Burkholderiaceae bacterium | reverse complement strand
GCGCGCGAACTGGCGCGCTCGCCGGCGCCGTACTTCTTCATGTCGGCGCTCGGCGCCAACGCGCGGCGACGCGGCGACGCCGCGGCGGCGGTGGCCTGGTACGCGAAGGCCTACGACGCCGCGCAGGGGCCGGCGACGCGGCTGCAGTGGGGCGCGAGCTACCTGCGGGCGCTGATGGAACTGGCGCCGGCCGACACGGTGCGCATCGAGCAGGCGGCGATCCGCGTCTTCGCCGAACTGGAGCCGAAACCCGAGACCTTGCATGCCCGCAACGCGGCCGTGCTGCGCACGCTTGGCACCCGGCTGCGCGAGTGGGGCGAGCGGCAGCAGCAGGCGGCGCTGCTGCAGCGTCTGCGCGCCCACCTTGAGGTGGTGTGCGTCAAGCTGCCGCCGGCGGCGGTCGAGCGCGCACGCTGTGCGGAGACGGTGACCGGGGCGAGCTGGCGGGCGCCGCGGCGCTTCCGTAGCTCCGAGGCGCGCGGTGCCGCTGCCGCAGCTCGGTAACAGAGGTACGGCGCTACGACTTCGACGCCAGCGGCTTTTGCAGGTATGCGTGCTTGGGGTGGCGCCGCTGCGGCTGTTCCTGCAGCAGGTGGCGGCCGGAGGTGCCGCCTGGCTGAACGTCAGTCCGCGTCGCGTGTCAGCAGCGCCGCGTAGCGGACAAGATCGACGTTGCCGCCGCTGACGATGACGCCGACGCGCTGACCCGCCAGCGGCAGCCGCTCGAAGCAGGCGGCCGCCGCCAGCGCGCCGGTGGGTTCTACAACCAGCTTCATCCGCTCGGCAAAAAAGCGCATCGCTCGGACCAGTGCCGCATCGGCAACGGTGACGATTTCGGCCACGCGCGCCTGGATCACGGGAAAGGTCAGCGCGCCGGGCTGCTGCGTCTGCGCGCCGTCGGCGATCGTCTGCGGCACCGGAATGCGCACGATGCGGCCGGCGGCTAGGCTTTGTTGCACGTCGTTACCTGCTTGCGGCTCCACGCCGATGACGCGGCAGTTCGGAGCCAGCTGCGCCGCCGCGATGGCGCAGCCGGAAATCAGCCCGCCGCCGCCGACGCAGACCACCAGCATATCTAGGGCACCGACCTCCTCAATTAACTCGGCGGCGGCCGTGCCTTGGCCGGCCATCACGTGCGGGTGATCAAAAGGCGGGATCAGCGCCAGGCCGCGCTCGGCGGCCAGTGCGCGCCCGACCGCTTCGCGGTCCTCGCGGTAGCGGTCGTAGAAGATGATCTGCGCGCCGTAGGCGCGCGTGGCCTCGATTTTAATCGCCGGCGCATCCTGCGGCATCACGATGGTGGCTGGGATGCCGAGCAGCCGCGCGGCGAGCGCCACCGCTTGCGCGTGGTTGCCGCTGGAAAACGCCACCACGCCACGCGCGCGTTGCGCGGCCGGCAGCTGCGCCAGCGCGTTGTACGCACCGCGGAACTTGAACGAACCGGTGCGCTGCAGGTTCTCGCACTTAAAAAACAACCGCGCGCCGGTGCGCGCATCGGCGGCCTGCGAGGTCATCACCGGCGTGCGGTGCGCAACGCCCTGCAGGCGCGTGCGCGCCGCGGCGATGTCGGCATAGGAGATCGCAAGCGTCATATGAAGCAGGAAACAGTACCTCAGTGGACCGGCGTGCGGGCGCCGGCCATTAGCAGCACGCCGGCGGCGGCAGCGGCCAACGCCAGCGCGTGTACGGCGGTGAATGCCTCGCCCAGAAACAGTACGCCGATCATGGAGGCTGTGATCGGCAGCGCCACCGTGAAGACGCCGGCCTGGTTGGCCGGCAGGTGTTTAAGCCCCGTCATCCACAGCCAGACTGCAAACCAGCTGGCCGCCAGCGCGTAGAAAACAAGCAGCGCCCAGTGCACCGGTGCGAGCGTCCGCAGGTCCACCGCGGCCAGCTGCCACAGGCCAAGCGGCGCGGCGAGCAGCAGGCCGCCTAAGTTCAGCAGCGCCGAGATGCGCAGCGGCCGCCGTGTCGCCGTCAGGCGCTTGCCGACAATTACATACGTGGCCTCGCACAGCACGGCGCCGAAAACCAGCAGATTGCCGAGCAGCGTGGCGCGGGTGTCGGCGGCCTCGCCGGTGCGCGCCCATTGCAGCAACGCGATGCCGGCCACCGCCAGCGCGATGGCAAGGCGCGCGCGCATGGGGAGCCGCTCGCGCAGCAGCAGGCGCGACAGCAGCGCCACCGCCGCTGGCAGCGTGGCCAGGATGACGCCAGCGGCGGTGGCGCTGGTGCGCTGTAGCCCGGCCAGCAGGCACAGCGTGAACAGGAAATTGCCGAAGAAGCTCAACGCGAAGAACAGCCACCGCTCCTGCCGCGACAGCGGCGGTTCGGCGCGCGCGCGCGGGGTAAACGGCGCCAGCGCGACGGCGGCGATCAGAAAGCGCAGGAAGGCCAGCGCGAACACCGGCAGCACCGCGAGCAGCGGCTTGGCGAGCGCCACGTAGACGCCGACCAGCGCCATTGAACAAGCCAGGGGTATGTAGGCGCGCAAGACCAGACTGGGGGCCGGATTCACGCCGCAACGATACTGGTGCAAACTTCGCCGCATGCAACCGCTGTGGACACCGGACGCCGAACGCGTACGCGCCGCGCGCGTGACGGCCTTTTCGGACTGGCTGCGGCGCACGCGCGGCTTGGACTTCCCGGACTACGAGGCGCTGTGGCGCTGGTCGGTCGAGGATCTGGAAGGGTTCTGGCGCGCGGTCTGGGACCACTTCGACGTGCAGGCCGCACAGCCGCCGGCGCGCATGCTGGCGCAGGTCCGCATGCCCGGCGCCATCTGGTGTCCCGACGCACGGCTGAACCTGGTCGACCAGGTGTTCCGTCACGCCACCGCCGCGCGCCCGGCAATCGTCTTCCGCGATGAGGGGGGCGCGCGCGTCGAGTTGAGCTGGGAGGAGCTGCGCGCGCAGGTGGCGGCCGTGGCCGACGCGCTGCGCGGCCTGGGTGTGGGGCCGGGCGATCGCGTGGTGGCGTATCTGCCGAACGTGCCGCAGGCCGTGGTGGCGTTCCTCGCGGTGGCCGCGGTCGGCGCGGTGTGGTCCGTCTGCTCGCCGGACATGGGGCCTGTGGCGGTGCTGGACCGCTTCCGCCAGATCGAGCCGAAGGTGCTGATCGCCTGCGACGGCTACCGCTACGGCGGCAAGGTGTACGACCGCCGCGCGGTGGTGGCGGAGCTGCGCGCGGCCCTGCCCACCCTCAGCCACACCGTGTGCGTGCCGCTGCTCGAGCCGCAGGCCACGCTGCCGGATGCGCTGCCGTGGCCGGCGCTGCTCGCGAGCGGCGGCGCGCTGCGCACCGAACCGGTGCCGTTCGATCATCCGTTGTGGGTCGTGTATTCCTCCGGCACCACCGGCCTGCCGAAGGCGATCGTGCACGGCCACGGCGGCATCGTGCTGGCGACGCTCAAGGACGGCGGACTGCACAACGACCTGGGTCCGCAGGACCGCTTTCACTGGTATTCCAGCACCGGCTGGATCATGTGGAACTTCCAGGTCGGCGCGCTGCTGCTCGGCAGCACGATCTGCCTGTACGACGGCAACCCCGGCTGGCCGGACTTCACGGCGCTGTGGCGCTTCGTCGCCGAGGAGCGGATCACGTTCTTCGGTGCTGGCGCGGCCTTTTTCGCCAACTGCCTGAAAGCGGGTGTCAGCCCGAGGGCGCAGTTTCCCCTGGATGCCCTGCGGGCACTCGG
>JANWUU010000345.1 GCA_025057735.1 Burkholderiaceae bacterium | reverse complement strand
CGGCCTGGTCTTCCAGAACTACGCCCTGTTCCCGCACCTGACCGCGCTGCAGAACGTCGCGCTCGCCAGCGCGCAACCCAACCCCGAGGCGCACGCGCGCGCGCTGCTGGCGCAGGTCGGCTTGGACGGCCTGCAGGCGCGGCGGCCGGCGCAGCTCTCCGGCGGACAGCAGCAGCGCGTGGCGCTCGCCCGGGCGTTGGCGCGCGAGCCCGAGGTGCTGCTGCTCGACGAGCCGTTTTCGGCGGTCGATGTGGCCGTCCGGCAGCAGCTCTACCAGGTGCTCGCGCAATTGCGTCTGACGCTGTCGGTGCCGATCGTGCTCGTCACGCACGACCTGCAGGAAGCGCAGCGGCTCGCGGACCGCATGGTCGTTCTGCATCGCGGGGCGGTCGTTGCCGCCGGCGCGGTCGACGAGGTGCTCGATTCGCCGGACGTCGCGGCGCTGATGCCGGGTCTGGAGCCCGCCACGCTGATGCACGGCCGCGTGCATTCGCATGACGGGCGCTTCGGCCTGACGCAAATCGAAGTCGGCGCCGCCACCGTGCGTGTGCCGCAGGTGCCGCTTGCGCCCGGAACCCCGGTGCGCGTGCGCGTGCCGGCGCGCGACGTGGCGCTGGCACGCGCCAGTCCCGCCGACCTGAGCATCGTCAATCGCCTGCCGGGGCGCGTCGAGGCGCTCGCGGCGCGCGACGCCACCCACGTGGACGTACGGGTGCGGCTGGACGCCGGCGTACCGCTGCGGGCGCGGATCACCCACGAGGCAGCGCAGCGGCTGGCCTTGCGGCCCGGTGACGCGGTCTCTTGCTTGATCAAGTCCGTCGCGCTCGACCCCGCGACCGCGCTGCTGACGGCCGAGCGCGCCGCGCCAGCGCCGCGACAGGAGCCTCCCGCGTCGCCGCCGACAGTTCCGTGAGCGCCGAACCCGCGGCGCCCGCGGCCTGCCGTTCCGCTGCTCGGTACAACGCCACCAGGCGCGCACCGAACGGGGTCAGCTCGGTGGCGCCGGCGGTGTTGCGGCCCGGCTGGGTGGCGACCACCGGCTCCCGGAACAGACGGTTCATCGCGTCCACCAGCGCCCAGGCGCGTTTGTAGGACATGCCAAGTGCGCGCGCCGCCGCCGCGATCGAGCGGGCGTGCCCGATCTGTTCGAGCAGCGCGATCTTGCCCGGACCGATGCGGCCGCCGGCGAAATCCAGGCGCAGCCAGAGTCGGGGCGGCGGTTGTTCGCTCATCGCGCCATAACGATGTGATCGACGCGATCATAATCGCGCGTTGACCATGATTCCTGAGCGCGACGATGGCGAAGACGGGCTACGAATCGGACGTGACGCGTTTCCTGCGTGAGTTAAAAGAAAAGCGCCCCGAAATTGAGCGCAAGCAGCGCGAGGGGCGGGCGATCTGGTGGGACAAGCAGCTCGACCTCGAGGAGCTGCGCCGGCAGCGGGAGTCGGAGCTGCCGACGCCGCCTTACGCCTACTACACGAACTTCTGAAGAATGGCGCGCAGGAGCGCGGCAACGTCAACCCGCCCCCGGTTTAGTTCAGCGCTAGCGCCTTGCGCGCCAGCGCGATGAACTGACGCCGCTCGGCGGCCGTCAGCGGCCCGAGGATCTCGGTCTGCAATTCCTCCACCACGGGCCGCACCGCCGCCAGCAGGCGCTTTCCCTCGACCGTCAGGTGCAGCGCGCGCGCGCGGCGGTCATGCGCGGCGACATCGCGCCGCACCCAGCCCTTTTGCTCCAGCCGCTCGACCACGTCGCCGATCGTGGCACGGTCGAAGCTGATCTCCGCCGCCAGGCCGGCCTGATCGATGCCGGGATGCTCGGCGATCGCATCGAGCGCCGCAAACTGCACCGCGGTCAGATCGAAGCCCGCAGCCTGCGTGCGCTGCTGAAACACCTGCGTGGACTGCTGGTGCAGGCGCCGGATCAGATGACCGGCCATCTCGCGTCGGTGCATGCGTCTTTCCTCCGGACGGCCCTGCGCCGGGCGCCCCGTTGACAGCAATGATAAGTATTCATATCGTATGTATACGTATTGTATCGCGACCCGACCACATTGCCGAGGAAGCGCTCCATGCAGTACCACGTCAACGGTTTCCGCCCAGGCGATCCAGATGTTGCTCCGCCCGCCCCTGGCATTCGCGCTGCAGGCGATCCGCTGCCTGAAACGGTGGACGTGTTAATCGCTGGCGCCGGGCCCGCGGGACTCTGCCTGGCAGCGCAGCTGGCACGTGTGCCCTCCATCCGTACGCTGGTCGTCGAACAGAAGCCGGGCCCGATTGAAAAAGGACAGGCCGACGGCATCAGCGTGCGCACGATGGAGATGTTCCAAGCCTTCGGCTTTGCCGAGCGCGTCATGCGCGAGGCGGTCTGGATCAATGAGACCACCTTCTGGGCACCGCAGGATGGGCAGCCGCTGGCGCGCGTCGCGCGCGTGCAGGACGTGCCGGACGGTTTCTCGGAGATGCCGCACGTGCTGCTGAACCAGGCGCGCGTGCACGACATGTTCCTGCAGGTGATGCGTAACGCACCCACCCGGCTCGAACCCGATTACGGCTGGCGGGTCGTCGATCTGCACATCGATACGGCGGCGACGGCTTACCCGGTGCACGTGACGCTGGCGTCGAGCCTGCCGCAGCGCGCCGGGCAACGCGCTCAAGTGCGCGCCAACTATGTGGTGGGCTGCGATGGGGCGCGCTCGACGGTGCGGCGCGCCATTGGCGGTGCGCTGCATGGCGAGGCCGCGCATCAGGCCTGGGGCGTGATCGATCTGCTGGCGGTCACTGACTTTCCGGACTGGCGTCGCAAGTCCTTCGTGCGCTCGCGCGACGAGGGCACGCTGATGATCCTGCCGCGCGAGGGTGGGCACCTGGTGCGCCTGTACGTGGAGCTGGAGCGCCTGGCCGAGGGCGAGCGCGCCGCTGACCGCGGGCTCACAGAGGCGGACATCATCGCGCGCGCGCAGCGCATCCTGCGGCCGTTTTCGCTCGACGTCAAAGAAGTCGTCTGGTGGTCGATCTATGAGATCGGCCAGCGGCTGACCGACCGTTTCGACGACGTGCCTGCCGCGCAGGTCGCCACGCGCACGCCGCGCGTGCTGCTGGCCGGCGATGCCTGCCACACCCACAGCCCGAAAGCCGGCCAGGGCATGAATGTCTCGATGGGCGACACGTTCAACCTCGGCTGGAAGCTCATTCTGGTGCTGACCGGCCGCGCCGATGCGCAGTTGCTGCACACCTATTCGGAGGAGCGGCGCGCCACAGCCAAGGCGCTGATCGAGTTCGATCAGCAGTGGGCGCGCGTCGTCGGCGGCCAGGAGGACGATTCGCAGGACGGGCTGCCGCGCATGGCACGCGATTTCGTGCGCAATTTGCCGTTCACCTGCGGTCTGACGGTGCAGTACGCGCCGGGGCCGCTGACCGGGCAGCCGACGTACCAGGCGCTGGCGCCGGGCTTTCAGATCGGCAAGCGCTTCCACTCGGCACCCGTGGTGCGGCTGGCCGACGCGCGGCCAATGCAGCTTGCCCACTGCATCGAAGCCGATGCGCGCTTTCGGCTGTTCCTGTTTGCACCCGCCGACGATGCCGGCTTGCCGGGCGGCGCGGTGGCCAACCTCTGCGACTGGCTGCAGAACGCGGCGGACTCGCCGCTGGTGCGCCACACCGCCGCCGGGGAAGACATTGATGCCGTGATCGACGTGCGGGCGGTTTTCCCGCAAGATTTCCGCGCGCTCGAGCATGCCGCGCTGCCGCCGTTGCTGCGCCCGCGCGTCGGCCGCTACGGCCTCACCGATTACGAGAAAGCCTTCTGCGCCGTTCAGAAGCGCGGCGAAGACATCTTCGCGCTGCGCGGCATCGAC
>JANWUU010000312.1 GCA_025057735.1 Burkholderiaceae bacterium | reverse complement strand
ACAGGCGGCCGCTGTACTCGATGATCAGCGGCGCGTGGTCAGAAAAGCGCCGCTCCTTGTAGATGCGCGCCTGCTTGGCCTTGGCGGCGATGCCGGGCGTGGCGATCTGGTAGTCGATGCGCCAGCCGACGTTCTTCGCGTACGCCTGACCGCGATTGCTCCACCAGGTGTATTGCTCCGGGCGCGGATCGAGGCGGCGGAACACGTCCACGTAGCCGAGCTCGTCGAAGACGCGCGTCAGCCACGCGCGTTCCTCCGGCAGAAAACCCGAATTCTTTTGGTTGGAACGCCAGTTTTTCAGATCGATTTCCTTGTGCGCGATGTTGACGTCGCCGCAGACGATGATCTCGCGGCCGCTTTCCCGCAGCCGCGCCAGGTGGGGGAAGAACGCATCCAGAAACCGGTACTTCGAGGCCTGCCGGTCGGGGCCGGCCGAACCGGACGGAAAGTAAACGGAAACGACGGTCACGTGCGCGAATTCGGCTTCCAGGTAACGGCCCTCGTCGTCGAACTCCGGCACGCCGAAGCCGCGCCGTACCTGCCGCGGCGCCTTCTTCGCGTACAGCGCAGTGCCCGCGTAGCCCCTGCGCTTGGCGCAGAAGAAATAGCTGCGCAGACCGTCGTGGTAGCGGTACGGCTCGGGAATGTCCGCCTCGTCGGCCTTGACCTCCTGCAGGCAGAGCACGTCCGGGTCGGCGCGCCGCACCCAGGCAAACAGCCCTTTGGTGGCGGCGGACCGGATGCCATTGGCGTTCAGCGTGATAATCCGAAACACGGCTCGTGCGCAGGCTTATTCATGAATCCGTTACGCCGGCAATTTGTCGAGTTCGCCCTGGAAAGCGGTGTGCTGAAGTTCGGCCGGTTCGTGACCAAGGCGGGGCGGACCTCGCCCTATTTCTTCAATGCCGGGTTGTTCAATCGAGGCGCGACGCTGGCGCGGCTGGCGCGATTCTATGGGCAGACGCTGTTGGCGGCCGAGCGGGAAGGGCGCGTGAGTTTCGATATGCTGTTCGGACCGGCCTACAAGGGCATCACGCTGGCGGCGGCCACCGCGATCGCGCTGGCGGACCTGGGGCGCGACGTGGGCTTCGCCTACAACCGCAAGGAGGCCAAGGACCATGGCGAGGGCGGCCTCGTGGTCGGCGCGCCGCTGGCGGGGCGCGTGGTGATCGTGGACGACGTGATCAGCGCCGGCACCTCGGTGGTGGAGTCGGTGGCGCTGATCCGGCAGGCGGGCGCGACCCCGGCGGCGGTGCTCATCGCGCTGGACCGGCGCGAGCGCGCCGGCAGCGACAGCGCGCTGTCGGAATATTCGGCTGCGCAGGAGGTCACTCGGCGCTACGGTATCCCGGTGCTGGCGATCGCCGATCTGGACGACCTGATGGCCTTCATCGATTCCGACGCGCCGCAGGCGGCCGAACTGCGGCCGCATCGCGACGCGCTGCTCGCGTACCGTGCACGATATGGCGCTTAGGACGCTGCGATCGCTGATCTGTACCGCGCTGGCGCTCGCCAGCGGCGCGGCCGGCGCGCAGCTGTACGTCTGCACCACGGCGGGCGGGCGCACGATCACGGCCGACCGCCCGCCGCCGGAGTGCGCCGACCGGCCGATCCGCGAGCTGCGCTCCGACGGCTCGGTCAAGCGGGTGATCGAGCCGCCGCTGACGCCGGAGCAGCGCGCGCAGCGCGAGGCCGAGCGCAAGCGCCAGATCGAGGAGGCGGAGCGCCAGCGTGCGCAGATGCGGCGCGACCTGTCGCTGCTTGAGACCTACGCCAACGAGACCGAGATCGAGAACGCCCGCAACCGCGCGCTGGCGGACCGCCAGGCGCTGATCGAGCGGGCCCAGCGGCGCCTGCAGGAGCTGCTGCGCGAGCGCAAGCGTCTGCAGGACGAAACCGAGTTCTACGTCAAGCGCGAGCTGCCGGAGAAGCTGAAGCGCGAGATCGCGGCCAACGAGGAGATGATCCGCGCGCAGGAGAAAGCGATCGCCGACGCCAAGGCCGACATGGCGCGCGTCAACGAGCGCTACGACGCCGAGGTGAAACGCTTCCGCGAACTGGTTGCCGCCGGTGCCAAGCCCGTGCAGCGCGGCACGCTGCAGTGAGCGCTGTTGGCCGTCCTCAGCCGGCGAGCTTGCGCCGCAGCAGCTCGCTGACTTGCTGCGGGTTGGCCTTTCCGCGCGAGGCCTTCATCGCCTGACCGATCAGCGCCTGCAGCGCCTTTTCCTTGCCGGCGCGGAATTCCGCCGCCGACTTCGGGTTGGCGGCGATCACCTCCTCGACCAGCTTTTCCAGCGCCGCGCCGTCGGAGATCTGCCGCAGCCCGCGCGCCTCGATCACCGCATCGGCGCTGTCGGCCTCGCGCCGCCACAGGGCGGCGAACACCTCCTTGGCGGCGCGCCCAGTGACCGTGCCGTCGAGCACGCGCTCGATCAGACCGGCCAGTTGCTGCGGGGACACCGGACAGGCGTCGATCTCGATGCCGGCGTCGTTGAGCGCCGCCGACACCTCGCCCAGGACCCAGTTGGCGGCCGCCTTCTTGTCGGCGACCTGCGCCGCCACGGCCTCGTAGTAGTCGGCCAGCGCCCGGCTCGCGGTCAGCGTCGCCGCATCGTATGCCGGCAGCGCATGCTCGCGCATGAGGCGCTCGCGCCGCGCTGCCGGCAGCTCGGGCAGCGCCGCGCGCACGCGCTCGATCCACGCCGGCGCGATCTCCAGCGGCAGCAGGTCCGGATCCGGGAAGTAGCGATAGTCCATCGCGTCTTCCTTGCTGCGCAGCGGGCGCGTCTCGCCCTGCTGCGGGTCGAACAG
>JANWUU010000151.1 GCA_025057735.1 Burkholderiaceae bacterium | reverse complement strand
GATCGCCGCAGCGGGCAGGTGCTCGGGTCGGTCAGCGCGGCAGACGAATCGAGTGCATTGCAGGGCGTGTTCGCACCGACGACGAGCCGTCAGGTCAGTGCGATCGTGCAGCAACTCGCCGACCAGCTCAAGCGCTGATCGAACGGCTCACGCCAGCGCGCGGCCGATGATCAGACGCTGGATGTCGCTGGTGCCTTCGTAGATCTGCGTCACGCGTACGTCGCGCCAGATGCGCTCGACCGGAAAATCCGCGACGTAGCCGTAACCGCCGAAGATTTGGATCGCGTCGGAGCAAACGCGCTCGGCGATCTCGGAGGCGAACAGCTTGGCCATCGCCGCTTCTTTCAGGCACGGGCGGCCGGCGTCGCGCAGGGCGGCAGCATGCAGCACCAGTTGGCGCGCCGCCTCGATGCGCGTGGCCATGTCGGCCAGGCGGAAGTTCACCGCCTGATGGTCGAAGATGCGCCGGCCGAAGCTCTCGCGCTGCTTCGCATACGCCAGCGCGGCCTCGAAGGCGGCGCGCGCCATCCCGACGCTCTGCGCGGCAATGCCGATGCGGCCGCCCTCCAGCGAGGACAGTGCGATGCGGTAGCCCTCGCCCTCGGCGCCGATGCGAAACTCGGCCGGCACGCGGCAGCCCTCGAACACGATCTGCGCGGTGTCCGACGCGTGCTGGCCGCATTTTTCTTCCAGCCGCGCCACGCGATACCCGGGCGTGGCGGTCGGCACGACAAAGGCGCTGATGCCGCGCTTGCCGGCCGTCGGGTCGGTCACGGCGATGACGATCGCGTAATCGGCGTGCTTGCCGCTGGTGATGAACTGCTTGACGCCATCGATGACGTAAACATCGCCGTCGCGGCGCGCGGTGGTGCGCAGCCGTGCGGCGTCGCTGCCGGCCTGCGGCTCGGTCAGGCAAAAGGCGCCGAGCGCCTCGCCGCGTGCCAGCGGCACCAGAAAGCGCCGCTTCTGCGCCTCGTTGCCGAAGGCGAGCAGGATCGCGCACACCGGACAGTTGTTGACCGAAATAATGGTCGACACCGCGCCGTCGCCGGCGGCGATTTCCTCCAGCGCCACCGCGAGCGCCGTGTAATCCATGCCCGCGCCGCCGTACTCGACGGGCACCGCGATGCCGAACGCGCCCAGGCGCGCGAGCTCTTTGAGCGCCTCGCGCGGGAAGCTTCGTTCGCGGTCCCATTGAGCCGCGAACGGAGCCAGCCGCTCGGCGGCGAAGGCGCGCAGGCTGTCGCGCAGCAGCAGGTATTCCTCGCGCAGCACCAGCCCCTCAGTCGGTCATGATCCAGTGCAATTGCCGCCGCTTGATCAGCCAGCCGACGAGACCGCCAGCCACCAGGGCCGCGAGCAGCATCGGCCCGCCGCCGATGATGCCGGAGACCAACAGCACGGTGGAAAGAAAGCCCCAGTACTGGGTGGGCCCCCACGCCCAGGCCGCCAGCGCCGAGAACGAGATCCAGGTCAGCAGCGCCACCAGGATGCCGCGCGAGAACGACTGCGACAGGCGCGTGATGCGCTGGTCCGCCTTCTGGTAGACGATCAGCGCCCACATCATCGCGAACAGCCCCGGCACGGCGACGAAGATCATGCGGTTGACGCCGCTTTCGGCGGCGAACTCGCGCAGCGTGAACTCCACACTGCCGGCGGCGACCATGCCGCAGATGCCGAACACGAAGGCGGCAAACAGCGGCACGGTCACCCACTGGACGGAGGCAACCAGGCGCGCGAGCAGGCTCTCCGAGGGCTCCTCGGGCGCGCGCGCCGGCGCAGTGTGCGCCTGCGGCGCGGGCGCGGTGTCGTCTTCGAACGTGCGATCAGCCCGGCGGTTCATGGCTCTTGTCGCGTCTCATCGGCCACAGGAGTTCGACTGCGTACCGCGGCGCGCCCCAGCGCAACGCCGGCGCTGACCTGCGGACCGCCCCAGCATACGGTAGCTCTTACCACGCCAGGTGCTCGCCGTTGTAGTTCAGGAACTTGCCGTTGTGCGAGCCGTTGGCGCGCGCCAGCACGTCGCGCATGCTGGCCACGCTTTCGGTCACGTCCAAATCCGCGTCCGGTCCGCCCATGTCGGTGCGCACCCAGCCGGGGTGGAACGCGATGCAGACCAGGCCGCGCGCCGCGAAGGCGAGGCTCGCCGCCTTCAGCGCGTTGTTCAGCGCCGCCTTGCTGGCGCGGTACAACCAGCCGTACGTGCTGTTCATCAGCGTGGTGGAGCCCATCCGGCTGGACAGCACCGCGAGCTTTCCACCGGGGGCGACCATCAGCGGGGCGAGCGCCGGCATCAGCGCCATCGGCGCCAGCAC
>JANWUU010000143.1 GCA_025057735.1 Burkholderiaceae bacterium | reverse complement strand
CTCGAAGCCGGCGGATTCGTCGCCGACTTCGACGACACGCCGAATTACCTGCAAAGCGGCAATATCGTCTGCGGCAATCCGAAGGTGTTCGCGCAACTGCTGAAACTGGTGCGCGCGGGCCGCAGCGTGCGCGCCGCCGCTTAAGGCGCGCCGCTTTCGCGCATGCAGCCGAGCCGCGCGGCCGACGATCTTGCCGGCCACACCCCCGTGATGCAGCAATACCTGCGCATCAAGGCGCAGTATCCGACGCTGCTGCTGTTTTACCGGATGGGCGACTTCTACGAGCTCTTCTACGAGGACGCCGAGCGTGCCGCGCGCCTGCTGAACATCACGCTCACGCGCCGTGGCGTGTCCAACGGCGCGCCGATTCCGATGGCCGGCGTGCCGGTGGCCTCCGTCGAGCAGTATCTGGCGCGCCTGGTCAGGCTGGGCGAATCGGTGGCGATCTGCGAGCAGATCGGCGATCCGGCGACCAGCAAGGGGCCGGTGGAGCGACGCGTGGTGCGCATCGTCACGCCGGGCACCGTGACCGACGCCGGACTGCTGGACGCGAAGGCGGACACCGCGCTGTGCGCAGTGGCGCTTGACCGTCGCACGCAGAGCGCCGGCCTCGCGTGGCTGGTGCTGGCCGGCGGCGACCTGCGCGCCACCGAGGTGCCGCTGGCACGGCTGGCGAGCGAGCTGGCGCGCATCGCGCCCGCCGAGATCCTGATCGCCGAGGGCGAGCGCCTGGACGCCGACGCGACGGTCACGCCGCGGCCGGCCTGGCAGTTCGATCCCGGCCGCGCCGCCGAGACGCTGAAACAGCAACTGCGCGTGACCACGCTGGCCGCCTACGGTATCCAGGACGTCCCGCTCGCGCTGGCGGCCTGCGGCGCCCTGCTCGCCTATGCGCGCGAGACGCAAAACGACGAGCTGGCGCACGTCACCGCGCTGCGGCTGGAGCGCGAGTCCGATTACCTGATCCTCGATCCGGTCACACGCCGCAATCTGGAACTGACCGCACCGCTGCGCGGCGACGGGCCGCAGGCGGCCACCCTGTTCGCGGTGCTGGACCGCTGCGCCACCGGCATGGGCAGCCGCCGCCTGCGGCACCTGCTGCATCATCCGCTGCGCGATGCAGAGGCGGTGCGCGCGCGCCACCTGGCCGTGGCGACGCTGGCGGATACAGGCGGCGACGAACGCGTGCAGCAAACACTGCGGCAGATGCCGGACATCGACCGCATCGCCGCGCGCATCGCCCTCAAGAGCGTGCGGCCGCGCGAGCTCGCCGCACTGCGCGATGCGCTGCCCCGCATCGCACGGCTGACGGAGTTCGCCGCCAGCGAGGCGCCGCTGCTGCGGCAGCTGGCGGCGGAATGTGTGCTGCCGGCCTCGCTGTCGGCGCTGCTGTCGCGCTGGCTGCTGCCGGAGCCGGCCGCCAGTGTGCGCGACGGCGACGTGATCGCCGCCGGCGTCGATGCCGAATTGGACGAGCTGCGCGCGCTGCGCGACAACGCCGGCCAGTTCCTGCTGGAGCTGGAGGCGCGCGAGCGCGCGCGCACCGGCATCGCCAACCTGCGCGTCGAATACAACCGCGTACACGGCTTCTACATCGAGGTCACGCACGGCCAGACGGCCAAGGTGCCGGAAGACTACCGGCGGCGGCAGACGCTGAAGAACGCCGAGCGCTACATCACGCCGGAGCTAAAGGCCTTCGAGGACAAGGCACTGTCGGCGCAAGAGCGCGCACGCGCCAAGGAACGCGTCCTGTACGAGGCGCTGCTGGCGCAGCTGGCCGAGCATCTGCCGGCGCTGTCGCGCGCGGCGGCCGCCGTCGCCATGTTCGACGTGCTGGCCACCTTCGCGCGGGTCGCGCGCGAGGCCCGTTGGGTGCAGCCGGATCTGACCGCGACGCCCGGCCTGGAGATCGTCGGCGCGCGCCACGCGGTGGTGGAGCGCACACTGGAGACCTTCGTGCCCAACGACTGCCGGCTCGGTCCGGGCCGCCGGCTGCTGATCATCACCGGCCCCAACATGGGCGGAAAATCGACCTACATGCGCTCGATCGCGCTGATCGTGCTGCTCGCCTACTGCGGCAGCTTCGTCCCGGCGCAGGCGGCGCGCATCGGACCGGTCGACCGCATCCTGACGCGCATCGGCGCCGCCGACGATCTGGCGCGCGGGGCCTCCACCTTTCTGGTCGAGATGACCGAGGCGGCAGCCATCCTGAACCAAGCGACCGAATCGAGCCTGGTGCTGATGGACGAGATCGGCCGCGGCACGTCCACCTTCGACGGGCTGGCCCTGGCCGCCGCCATCGCACAGGAGCTGGCGGAGCGCAACCGCTGCCTGACGCTGTTCGCCACCCATTACTTCGAGCTGACGCAACTGGCCGCCCGCTTGCCGGAGGTCGCCAACGTCCACGTCGCCGCCGCCGAGGCCCGCGGCCGCATCGTCTTTCTGCACGAGGTGCGCGAAGGGCCGGCCAGCCAGAGCTACGGTCTGGCGGTGGCGCAACTGGCCGGCATCGCGCCGGCCGTAGTGCGGCGCGCGCGGGCGCTGCTGACGCAGCTGGAGGAGCGCGCCGCCGGACAGCAGCCGCAGCTTGACCTATTCGCCGCGGCGGCCCCGGCCGCAACACCGCCGGCCGACGACCTGCGTGCGCGCCTGCAGGCATTGGACGTCGATGCGCTGTCCCCGCGCGAGGCGCTGCAGGTGCTGTACGAACTGAAGCGGCTGGCCGAGTAAGCCGGCTCAGTGGCGGCGCGGATGCGGATCGTGCACGTCGTGCGAGGCGGCCGGCCGCAGGAAATCCGGCACCAGCGGTGCCTGCGCTTCCTCGAGCTCCTCCGGCGTCAGCGCCTCCACCGCACGCACCGTGACGTCGAAGCGCAACGCGCGGCCGGCCAGCGGATGGTTGCCGTCCAGCACCGCGACGTCCTCCGTCAATTCGGTGACCGTGTAGATGCGCCCATCGTTCGGCTGTCCCGGCACGCCCTCCACGCGCATGCCGACCGTCACCGCCGGCCCCAGGAGGCGGCGGTCCACCACGTGCAGCAGGGCCGGGTCGTCCTCGCCGAAGGCTTGATACGGCTGAAGGTAAAGCGAGGTCGTAAAGCCCGGCTCCTGACCCTCGAGCGCCCGCTCCACCGCGGGGAAGATGTCGCCGGCCCCATGCAGGTAGACGAGGGGCGCGTCCGACGCCTCCAGCAGGTTGCCCTGCGCGTCGAACATCCTCACCTCCAGCGTCACCAGGCAGCCGGCCGCGATCTTCATGCGCCACTATTCTCGCACCCATGGGCATCGAGCCGCTGACGCATCTGGGCGACCTGCCGGTGGCCGAATTCATGCACCGCTACTGGCAGCGCCGGCCAGTGCTGATCCGGCGCGCGTTGCCGGACTTCGTCGCCCCGGTGACGCGCGAGCGCCTGTTCGCGCTCGCGCGGCGGGCCGACGTCGAGTCGCGGCTGGTCACGGCCTTTGACCGTTGGCGTCTGCGGCACGGACCCTTCACGACCTTGCCCGCGCCGCGCCGCCGGCGCTGGACGCTGCTGGTGCAGGGCGTGGATCTGCACGACGACAGCGCCGCTGCGCTGCTGGGCCGCTTTCGCTTCATCGCCGATGCGCGTCTGGACGACCTGATGGTGAGCTACGCCAGCGACGGCGGCGGCGTCGGTCCGCACGTCGATGCCTACGATGTCTTCCTGCTGCAGGCGCAGGGGCGGCGGCGCTGGCGCATCGGGCCGTGTCGCGATCCGTCGCTGCGGCCCGGGCTGCCGCTGGCGATCCTGCGTCGCTTCACCCCGACTCGGCAGTGGGTGCTGCAGCCCGGCGACGTGCTGTACCTGCCGCCCGGTGTGGCGCATGAGGGCGTAGCCGTCGGGCACGACTGCATGACCTACTCGATCGGCTTCCGTGCACCGGCCTGGCAGGAACTCGTCAATCCCTGGCTTGATACGCTGGCCGCACGCTGGCGGCTGCCCGGCCGCTACCGCGATCCCGGCGCGGCGGTCGCGCACCACCCTGCGCGTCTGCCGGCCGACCTGGTCGAGCGCACGTTCGCCATCCTGCGCAGGCTGCGGCCCCGACGCGCCGATGCGCTGCGCATGCTGCTTTCGGAGCTGACCGAACCCAAACCGCAGGTGACCTTTGAGCCGCCGCCGCGGCCGCTGCCGCGCCCGCGTTTCGCCGCCCGCGCCGGTCGCAGTGGCGTGCGCCTGGACCGTCGCACGCGGCTGCTCTATGCCGACGCCTGGGCTGCCTGCAACGGGGAACTGTTTTCCAGCGATCCGCCGGAACGCCGGCTGTTGCGTGCGCTGGCCGACCGTCGCATGCTCGCGCCGCAGGCGCTGCGGGATGCGCCGCCGGCGCTCCTGGATCGGCTGTGGACGTGGTACCGCGCCGGGTGGCTGCACCTGCAGGGAGTGTCGGGATGATCGAGATCGCCACCGCTGATTCGCGCCCGCAGCGGTACGTGCTGAGCGCGCGCAGCGAAATCGTGCCGGCCGTATTGGCCCTGATCGCGCGCGCCCGCTTCCGCCTGTGCTGCGCGCACCGCGACCTGTCGGCGTTCGCGCTCTCGCGCACGGTCGTGGTCGACGCCCTGCGGCACTTCCTGCACGGGCACCGGCGCGCCCGCGTGCAACTGCTGCTCGACGAGACGCGCTGGTTCGATGCCGAAGCGGCGCGGCTGAAGCTGCTGCAACGCCAGTACTCGCACGCGCTGCTCGCACGCCGCGCCGACGGCGAGGATGCGGTCGGCGACGATACGCTGCTGCTGGCCGACGGGCGGCATGCGCTGGTGCTCGGCGGCACGGCCGGCGCGGGCGAGATGTGGCTGAACCACGAGCCGCACGCGCAGCCGCTGGTGGCGTCGTTCGATCGGCGCTGGGAAGCCGCGGCCCACAATCTTCCCGTGACGCCACTCGGGTTGTGACCGTTTTTCGCAGCGCAACAGGTAAAATCGCGGACCAAGAGACGGCGCTGTGCGCCGTCTTGATTTTCTGGAACAGCCCGAAGGAACTCGAATGAAAAAATCGCTGCTGATCGCTTCGCTCACAGCCGCCGCGCTGGTCGCGTGCGGCAAGCAACCCGAAACCAAGGCACCGGCTCCGGCACCCGCCCCGGCACCGGCTGCCACGCCGGCGCCTGCCGCCGCACCCGCGCCTGCGGAAGAGAAGAAGGCCGAGGGCGCTGCCGCGCCGGCCGAGGAGAAGAAGGCGGAGGCCGCGCCGGCCGACGCGAAGAAGGAAGAGGCCAAGAAGTAACGCGCTCGCCGGGCCGAATGAAAAGGGCCGGTCGAGCCGGCCCTTTTGTTTTCTGCTGCGCCGTAGCCGGCCGCCGGATGGGGCGCCGGCAAGCGCCGCGTCAGCGCAGTTGCTCGGTGACCTGGCCGAGGATCTTGCTGCCCGTAGCGCCTGTCTCCGGCTTGCCGTCGCGGTCCAGCACCCGCACTTCCGTTGCGCCGTCGCGCGCGGTGAGGGCGACGCGGAACTGCTGCGGCTCGACCTTGGCGTCGCGCCCGAACAGGCGTGAAAGCAGACCCTGCTTGCCACGCTCGCGCGCCTCGTACTCCGGATCGATGTAACGCACGAAAAAGATGCCCCGGGCGCGGTCGCGGTCCTCGACCGTGAAGCCGCCGCGGTCCAGCGCCAAGCCGACACGCCGCCACGCACGGTCGAACGGCTCGTCAACGATTACCCGCGCGCCTTCGGCATCCTTCACCAGCCGCGCGATCGGCGGCGGCTGCGCGGGCGCTGCCGCCGTCACCGCGACCGGGGTCGCGCCCGCCTGCCCGACCGACGCACCCGGCAGGAAGCGCAGCCGCAGCCGCGCCAGCATCTCCGCCTCCAGTTCCGGCTCGCTCGGCCGCGGCTGCCAGATCGTGCGCTCGCGGGCATCGGAGGTGTACACCTCGACCATGCCGCGGTGGCTGATGTAGACCTCCGAGGTTCCCTTCGGCGTGCGCTCGATGCGCGCGCGGTACTTGTCCAGTTCGTTGGTCGAGTACACGCTGTCCAGCAGGCGCCCGATCGTGCGGCGGATGAAATCCTGCGGCAGCCGCGCGCGGTTCTCCGCCCAGACGGTTTCGACGATGCCCAGTTGCGGGTCTTCGCGTTCGATGGCCAGCCCCACGCTCTGGAACAGCGCCTTGACCTGCTCGAAGGCCTGCTCGGGCGGCACGTCCACCGCGAGCCAGCGCTGCGAGCCGTCGCGCTCGATGCGGGCCACCGCCACGGGCGGAGCGACCGCATCGCCGCGGGCCGCGGCCGCCGGCGATTTCTGCACCGAGGCGGCGGTGGGCACCTGGAACCGGTCGTCGCGTGGCAACGGCGTGAGATCGGGCGGAACCTCCAGCGGACGCTGCGGCGCAACCGATCCGTAGTCGATTTTGTCGGTGATCGCGAGCGAGCCGCAACCGGCCGCCAGCAGGGCGGCCGCCAGCGGGGCAAGACTGCACAGCGCGCGGCTGCCGCGTGTGACTCGCATGGCCCGTACCCGTTCAGCGCAGCAGACCGACCTCGCGCAGCGCCGCCTCCACCACCGGCTGCTGCGCCGCCGACAGCGGCACCAGCGGCAGGCGGATGCCGCCGGGGATGCGGCCCAGACGCTGCAGCGCCCATTTGACCGGGATCGGATTGGCCTCGACGAACAGCTTCAGGTGCAGCGGCAGGAGCTGGCTGTTCAACTCCCGCGCGCGCGTCAGCTCGCCGGCGAGCGCGGCCCGGCACATCTCGCTCATCAGCCGCGGCGCCACGTTGGCGGTGACCGAGATCACGCCGTGCCCGCCGAGCAGCATCAGCGCGAGCGCCGAATCGTCGTTGCCGCTGTAGAGCGCGAACTGCCGCGGCAGGCGCCTGAGCAGATCGGCTGCACGGGCCATGTCGCCGGTGGCGTCCTTCAAGCCCACGATCCCCGGCACCTGCGCCAACCGCACCGTGGTGTCGTTGGCCAGATCCGCGACCGTGCGGCCCGGCACGTTGTACAGGATCATCGGCAGGTCGACCGTCTCGGCGATCTTGCGGAAGTGGCGGTACAGCCCCTCCTGCGTCGGCTTGTTGTAGTACGGCACGACCTGTAACGTGGCATCGGCGCCGACCTGCTTCGCATACTGCGTCAGCTCGATCGCTTCCGCGGTGGAGTTGCCGCCGGTGCCGGCGATCACCGGCACGCGTTTCTTCGCCGTCTCCACCGCCACCCGGATCAGCGTCTTGTGCTCGTCGAAGTCCACCGTCGGCGACTCGCCGGTGGTGCCGACCGCGACGATGCCGTTCGTCCCCTCGGCGATGTGCCATTCGATCAGACGCCGGTAGGTGTCCAGGTCGAGCGCGCCGTCCTCGCGCATCGGCGTGACGATGGCGACCAGACTGCCCTTGATCATCTGCGTTGCGGTCATCGGTGCATGGCGCGGTAAGGCGTGGCTGGCATTCTAACCGCCGAGGCGCAGCGCTTCGGGCGAAAGCGCCAGCGCTGCGGGTCGGCGCGCGCCCAGTCGCAGCGCACACAGCCGCTGCACACGTGCCGGCCGCGGCGCAGCGATCAGGCCGTCTTCGTAGGCGAGCACGTGCAGGTGCGCGCCGAACGCCTGCAGCAGCTCGCCTGGCTGCAGCAGAAAGGCCGGATTCGACGGCCGCCCGAACGCCTCCTGGCCAGCGGCGAAGGTCTCATACAGCAGCACGCCGCCGTCGGCCAGCGCCTGCCGCAGATGCGGGAACAGCGGTCGGTGCAGGTAGTTGGTCACGATGACGGCATCGAAACGCTGCCCCGCGTACGGCCAGGGGCCGTTTTCGAGGTCGGCTGCCAGGAACCGCACGAGCGGCTCGCCGGACAGCGCCGCCGCCGCCGTGGCGTCGCGGTCGACCGCATCAACTGCGCAGCCGCGCGCGGCGAAGAAACGCGTATGGCGTCCGCCGCCGCAGGCGACGTCGAGCACCTGCGCACCGGCCGGCACCAGATGCGCGAAGCGCACGATCCAGGGCGAAGGGTCCGCCCCCGCCGCGTGGGGATCGGCCAGCAGCCGGTCGGATGCCATCGGCGAGGCCGGCGCGCCCGCTACGCGTACTGCAACCCCATCGCCGCGCGCACCTCGACCATCGTTTCCTCCGCCACGCGTCGCGCGCGCGCGCAGCCGTCCTCCACGATCTCGCGCAGGCGCTGCGGCTGCTCGAGATACGGCCGTGCGCGGTCGTGCCACACCGCCTGTTCGGCGAGCAGCGCCTCGATCAGCGGCTGTTTGCAGTCCAAGCAGCCGATGCCGGCCGAGCGACAGCCGCTCTCGACCCACTGCCGCGTGGCCTCGGTCGAGTAGACGCGATGCAACTGCCAGACCGGGCAGCGGTGCGGATCGCCGGGGTCGGAGCGGCGCACGCGCGCCGGGTCGGTCGCCATGCGGCGGATCTTCTCGGTCAGCGCTTTCGGGGCCTCGCGCATCAAAATGGCGTTGCCGTAGCTCTTCGACATCTTCTGCCCGTCGGTACCCGGCAGCTTCGGAGTCTCCGTCAACGCCGCCGCAGGCTCCACCAGAACGATGCGGCCGGTGCCTTCGAGATAGCCGGCCAGCCGCTGGCGTTCTGCGCTCGCCAGGCCGCTCGCCTGGACGATCACGCCCCGTCCCGCGGCCAGCGCCTCGCGGTCGCCGTCACGCTGGTAGCGCTGCCGCGCCTGCAGGAAGCGGCCGGCCTGCGCGGCGCTGAGCTTGCGCAGCGCCGCCTGCGCCTTTTCCTCGAAGTCCGGTTCGGCGCCGAACAGGTGGTTGAAGCGGCGCGCGATCTCGCGCGTCATCTCGATATGCGGCACCTGGTCCTCGCCCACCGGCACCTGCGTGGCACGGTAGATGAGAATGTCGGCTGCCTGCATCAGCGGGTAGCCGAGGAAGCCGTAGGTGGACAGATCGCGGTCCTTCAGTTTTTCAATCGTATCCTTGTAGGTCGGCACGCGCTCCAGCCACGCCAGCGGCGTCACCATGCCGAGCAGCAGGAACAGCTCCGCATGCTGCGGTACGCGCGACTGCAGGAAGATCGTCGCCCGCTGCGGATCGATGCCGGCCGCCAGCCAGTCGATCAGCATCTGCCAGACGCTGTCGGAAAGCACTTCGACCGACTCGTAGTGCGTAGTGAGCGCATGCCAATCGGCGACGAAGTAGAAGCACTCGTGCGTATCCTGCAGGCGCACCCAGTTTTTTAGCGCACCGTGGTAGTGCCCGATGTGCAGCGCCCCGGTGGGCCGCATGCCCGACAACACGCGTTCGCGTTCGCTCATGAAGGATCAGACGAAAAGATCGACCACCGCCATGCCAAAGCGGTAAAACGGCACCAAAAAGAAGGTCAGCGTATTGGTGGCGAGCAGCAGGATGACGATGAACATCCCGTACGGCTCTAGCCGCGCAAGCGGATGGGCTAGCCGCTCCGGCAGCAGGCCCACTGCGATGCGGCCGCCGTCTAACGGCGGCAGCGGCAGCAGGTTCAGCGCCATCAGCCCGATGTTGACGAAGATGCCGGCCTTGGCCATCTCCAGAAAGAAAGCCTCGTGGAACCCGAGCATCACCTGCACGTTCAGGAAGATCGCCCAGCCGACGGCCATCGCCAGGTTCGCCCCGGGTCCGGCGGCGGCCACCCAGACCATGTCGCGCTTCGGGTGGCGCAGGTTGCCGAAGGCCACCGGCACCGGCTTGGCCCAACCGAATAAGAAGCCTGTTCCGCCAGTCAGCTTCGCTACCGCCAAAATGGCGATCGGCACCGCCACTGTGCCGATCGGATCGATGTGGCGCAACGGGTTCAGCGAAATGCGGCCAGCGAGGTAGGCCGTAGGATCGCCGAAGAGGCGCGCCACATAGCCATGGGCGGCCTCGTGCAGCGTAATCGCAAACAACACCGGCAGCGCATAGACCGCGAGGGTCTGGATCAGGTCTTCCATGCGCGCGCAGTCTAGCAACCGGATCAGGTCAGGCCGATGGCCGCGAGGGACCCGCGCCCCTGGCGCAGCACGCGCGCCTCGTTGCCGCTGATGTCGATCACGGTGGTCGGCTCCACCCCTGTCGCGCCCCCGTCGATCACCAGGTCGATCGCGTGCTGCAGTCGCGTGCGGATTTCCTGCGCGTCCGTCAGCGGCAGCGGCTCGCCGGGCAGCAGCAGCGTGGTGGAGGCAAGCGGCTGGCCGAGCACGGCGAGCAGCGCGTGCGCCACCGGATGCGCCGGCACGCGGATGCCGATGGTCTTGCGCGACGGGTGCGACAGGCGCCGCGGCACCTCGCGCGTGGCCTCGAGGATGAAGGTGTATGGGCCGGGCGTAGCCTGCTTCAGCAGGCGGTAGCGCACGTTGTCCACCTTGGCGTAGGTGGCGATGTCGGCCAGATCGCGGCACAGCAGGGTCAGATGGTGCCGTTCGTCGACGCCGCGGATACGCCGCAGGCGGTCGGCAGCGGCCTTGTCGTCCAGGTGGCAGACCAGCGCGTAGCACGAGTCGGTCGGAATGGCCGCCACCGCCCCGGCGTCGATCAGGCGCGCGGCCTGCCTGAGCAGCCGCACCTGCGGGTTTTCGGGGTGGACGGTGAAGAGCTGGGCCATCGCG